>NZ_JRGN01000005.1 GCF_000775575.1 Planococcus sp. CAU13 | reverse complement strand
AGTCTTACTGACCGTTAATACGGGATAAAAGAGTGACCGGCATCGAAAAAAGATGCCGGTTTTTCCATGAAAACTTTTAATATGCCGATTCGAAGAGTAGCGAATATCCCTGATTTTGTCGTATGATAATATGCGAATGGAGTGAAATTTTTTATGAAAAAAACCTTGGGCTTATTGCTGGTAGGTGCTCTTATTGCGATGCTTGTTCTGGGAATCGTGCAGAAGGATGCAGAGGAGAAACAGGCGACGGAACGGTTGAATGCAGGCAGTGATGTTGAATTTCTTCCCACCGATGAAGGCCTGGCAAAAGGGGAGACAGCTCCGGATTTCGAATTGACCACACTCGAAGGAGAAACGGTGAGGCTGTCGGATTATAAAGGCAAGAAAGTCATATTGAACCTGTGGGCAACCTGGTGTCCGCCATGCCGTGCTGAAATGCCGGATATGCAGAAATTTTACGATGAACAGGCGCAGGAAGAAAATGTGGAGATCCTTGCAGTCAATTTAACAACGAAAGACAAAGGGATGGATAAAATAAACGCATTTGTGGAAGAGTTCGGACTGACGTTTCCGATTCCAATGGACGTTGAAGGTGATATAGGGGATGTCTATCAGGCTGCCTCAATTCCAACTTCCTATATGATCGACACGGAAGGCCGTGTACAAAATAAAATTGTCGGACCCATGAATGAGGAAATGATGGAAGACTTTATAGCAAATATGGAATAAGGGGCAATGAACATGACGACAATCAGAACGAAAACGGTCCACACAGCACAAATGGAAGAGCGGACAATTCGGCCTAAAGTGTTGCCGATCTATCAAACTTCCGCTTTTTCGTTTTCATCGCTGGAGGAATTGGAAGGCTATTACGAAGGAAATAGTACATATCTTTATTCCAGAACTGCCAATCCGAATACAGACGCACTTGGCCAGACCGTTGCCGTTCTGGAAGGCGCTCCAAAAGGTGTCGCGGCTTCGTCGGGAACATCAGCCATTCTGGCGGGTATCCTTGCTGTCGTTAAAAGCGGGGATCATATCATTGCCGCAGAGGATGTCTATGGAGGCACTTTCCTTCTATTGAAGGAAGAACTGGCATTAATGGGAATTCAGGTCCATTTCGCTGATTTCTCGGATGTTCAGGCTATTGAGCCTCTGTTGATCGATTTTCCGGAAGTGAAGCTCCTGTTCAGCGAATCAATCACGAATCCATTTTTGCGTGAAGAAGATATGGCTTTGCTCAGCCAATTTAAAAAACAATACGGCGTAAAAGTGATGATCGACAATACATTTGCGACGCCTTATACAATGCAGCCTTATGAACAAGGGGCTGATCTGGTCGTTCACAGTGCCACGAAGTATCTGGGCGGCCACAGTGATGTGACGGCAGGGGTGCTTGTCGGTGAGCCCGATCTGATTGAGCTCGCAGAAAAACGCATCGTCAATATGGGCATGAATCTCAGCCCATTTGAAGCCTGGCTGACAATACGCGGCATCAAAACCCTGGCGCTGCGCATGAAAGCCCAAACGGAGAATGCACAGGCCATTGCAGATTTTCTTAGAGAAAGAACGACAGTTTGGTATCCGGGCAAAGGAGCGATCGTCAGTTTCGAAGTGCCTGAGCGCATTGGTGTATCCACTTTCTTCTCTTCACTTGGGTGGATTAAAATAGTGCCGACACTGGCAGGTGTGGAAACGACCGTTTCCTATCCATACGGAACATCGCACCGTGCACTGTCGGAAGAAGAAAAAACGCGGATCGGTGTTACACGCCGGATTGTCCGCCTGTCAGCAGGCATTGAAGGAACAGAAGATATTCTGGAACAGCTGGCGTCTGCATTTAACATTTTCCGAAAGAAGTCTCCCTCTTCAAACGCGTAACGGGCGAAGCCCAGCGGTAAGGAAGAGATGAATTTTGGTTGGCGTCAGCCAGAATGGTCTTTCTTTTTCTCTCTGGCTATAATCGAATGAGAGGAAACGAGGTGATTTGATTTGGCAAACAAAGCGTATAAGTTCCGTCTATACCCGACAAACGAACAGGAACAGCTGCTACTGAAAACGTTCGGCTGCGTTCGGTTTGTCTATAACAAAATGCTCACGGAACGCAAGGAGATCTATGAACAGTTCGAAGAGGATAAAGAAGTATTGAGACAACAGAAACTTCCGACTCCCGCCAAATACAAAAAAGAGTTTGAGTGGCTCAAAGAAGTAGATAGTTTAGCACTGGCAAACGCACAACTGAACCTGCAAAAAGCATACGCCAACTTCTTCGCCGGACGGGCCAAATTTCCGAAGTTCAAGAGCCGCAAAGCGAAACAATCCTATACGACAAATCGGGTCAACGGAAACATACAGCTTTTAGCGAGCCAGATCAAATTACCGAAACTCGGAATCGTCAAACTGAAACTGCACCGGGAGATCCCTGCCCATGCTGTCATTAAGTCGTGTACGATTTCCCGTTCAGCCGCAGGAAAATACCACATTTCCATCCTGACGGAAGTTGAATTTACTCCTGTTAAAAAAGAAATCAAGGAAATCATCGGACTCGATTTTGCCATGAACGGTCTGTATGTCGAAAGTGAACAGGGTGAGACAGCCAATTACCCGCGTTTCTACCGGCAGACGCAGCAACAACTGGCAAACGCACAACGGATCTTGTCACGCAGAACAAAAGGGTCATCCCGCTATGAGACACAGCGGATCAAAGTTGCCTCCCTGCACGAACAAGTAGCGAATCAGCGGAAGGACTTCCTGCACAAAACCTCCAGACGATTGGTGACACGCTATGATTGTGTCGTCATCGAAGACTTGAATATGAAGGGCATGTCCCAAGCGCTCCGGTTCGGCAAAAGCGTGGCCGATAATGGATGGGGCATGTTCACGACGTTCCTCCACTACAAATTAGGCGAACAAGGGAAGCGACTGGTCAAAATCAACAAGTGGTTCCCTTCGACCAAGACCTGTTCGAGCTGCGGTCACATCAAAGAGATGCCGTTGTCGGAACGCACCTTCTCTTGTGCATGTGGTTTCGTCTCCGACCGGGACTGGAACGCCGCCATCAACATCAAGAACGAAGGATGCTTGATGCTGGGATTGTCCTAAACACCAGAACTCGTGGAACACGAGGGTTAGCTCGGTCCGTTTTCGTCAGCTGGCAGAAGTGGCGATAAGTCGAGAAGCCCCCACTTCAACATCTGAAAGATGTAAGTGGTGGGTAGTTCACATAGAAGTACAGGTTGCAGTTGTTCTTTGGTACAATGGAAGCTAGTGTCAATAGCCGGTGAATGGATGGTGAACAGGGATGGTCATGGAAGTTTTAATGGATGTCGGGAGGTTTTTTATCAATCCTCTTTTATACATAGCGCTGCTGGCAGCAATTTTACTGGGTTATTTCAGGGTCAAAAAAGAAAGGGCATTATTCCGCAGCCGAATCGTTTGGGGCGGAAGGGAATTCGGTGATTTACTGAAGGACGGCATCCTCTTTGCTTTGCTGTTTTCCGTTTTGTTTTCCGGAATCGGCTTGGCCGTCCCTCTGGAATGGCTTGTCGCGTTGAGCCTGGTGAGCATTGCAATCGTTATTTCAGGGATTTACCAGCTGGCGTCTTTTGCCTATTTATCTGTGGCGGCAATCGGATTGGGATGGCTTTTGAATCATTACGGCTGGACAATTCCTTTTGGCCTTTTTGACTTTGGCGGTTATGCAGTCGCGTGGCCATGGATTGTGCCGGTGGCATTGATCACCGGCGCTATGGTGTTTCTGGAGGGACAGCTCGTGTCACGGCGCGGAAATGAAGCTTCTTCGCCAAGAACCCAGAAAACTTCAAGGGGGTTGACCGCTGTCACCTATAAAGCGAAGCGCCTGTGGCTGATACCGCTGCTGCTTGTTGTACCGGGTGATCTGGTGGATTCCTATCTGCCATACTGGCCGCAGTTCCCGATTGGCGAAAGCATATTTTCATTTATTTTATTTCCCGCAGTCATCGGTTTTGCGGGCAAAACCCGGAGGACATTGCCGGAGAACGTATATCCAAAGCAGGGAAAAAGCATCTGGCTGCTGGGTCTGGCCGTCATTGGATTGGCGCTCTTCTCCTATCTGTGGGAACCGATGGCATTGATTGCGCTGGCGGCAGGGGCTGTCGGCCGTGCCGTCATTTCCATAGTTGCAGCAGTTAATGAAAATAAAGGCAATCATGCAGTGGCGCCGCAATCATCCGGGGTGATGATTGTCGATGTCCTGGCAGATTCACCTGCAGCGAAAATGGGGCTTGTCCGGGGTGAAATCATCCGTAAGGTGAATGGGCTGAAAGTTTCGAACGAATCGGAGCTTTATGCCGCAATCCAGGTCAACGCCGCTCATTGCCGCCTCGAGGTGCTGGACCACAATAAAGAATTGCGCCTCAGACAGCATGTAATTTTCAGGCATGACCATTACCGGTTGGGTCTGATCGTCGTCTGATTCTTAAAGGCAATTGCAACGCACAACAACTCAACTGAGGAGATGATTCCGTGGAATCGGAGATAACCAAGTTTTTTCTTTCCCTGCTGGTTCCGGGGCTTCTCGTCGTCCTGTTTACCCGCGTGACCTTTCACCATATCGTCGGCCTCATTCTGACTGTCGCTTTAATAGCGGCAGCCGTTTATGCAGGCTACACAAACACCTGGTTCCTGTATGCCGTTAACGCTGCGTCTTTGACAGCGGGTTTCTGGTATGCGACAAATATGTATAAACGCAGCAAAAAAGCCGGCATTCATGAAGATGAATGACGGCTTTTTTTATTCTCTAGATAAAAAGGCTGTAAACTGCCAGTACAGCAATCGAACCGAGTACAACAAACATGACATTGGCTCCAGTCAAAGCGATGCCGAACGCCGCTGCTGCTCCGATGACGCCGAACCAGATATTGTCCTGGATGAAAAATATTGCCGGGAAAATCAAAGCCCCGAGAACCGCGAAGGGGATATTGCGCAGCACATTCTGCACAGCAGGCGGGAGCTCCCGCCCTTCTAAAAACGTCAGCGGAATAGCGCGGGGAATATATGTGACAATTGCCATACCGAGAATTGTCCACCAGATCCATGAACCCATTACGTCCTGCCTCCTTTAGAAGAAATTAGCTCAATGATGATGGCTGATGCCAGAGTGGAGACAAGTATTGCCCAGCCAGTCGACAGCCAGCCGGTAAAATAAAAAAGGGAATTCAGTGCCGCTGCAATTGCGGCCAGGCTGAAAACTTTTCTGTTGCCGCGCATGGAGGGCATCAGTAGGCCGACAAACATGGCATACAGTGCTATTGACATGGCGGCCTGCAGAAACTGTGGAAGATTTGCTCCGATGAGATGGCCGACAGCCGTGAAGATGACCCAGCTGCCGTATGAAATCGTGATGACCCCGGCAGCAAAAGATGTGCGGAGATTGTCTTCTTTCTGGATTGCCAGAACAGAGAAGGACTCATCCGTAATACCGAAAGCATAAAGCGCTTTTTTCCACCGCGCATCCGGCTGCATTTTTTCATTCAATGAAGCTGCCATCAGGAAATGGCGGATATTGACGACGAATGTGTTCAGGATAATGACAACCGGGGCAACGCCGGCTGCAATGAGCGGTAATGATATGTATTGGGCTGCGCCGGCGAAAACAAAAATACTCATTGCGGTGGCTTCCCATATTGACAGTCCCGTCGTTTTAGCCAGAAGCCCAAACGTCAACGCGATGGGGAAATACCCGATCGCAATGCTGAGTCCTGCTTTCAGCCCCGCAGAAAAGCCTCGATGATCCATTTTGCTCTCTCCTTGTTCAAGTGTGATTCTCTTTTCCAAATGCGGGTAAAGAGTGTAAAGTAGTTATAATAGCATATCATATAAACAAACGGATGTTGAATCCATTCTTGAAAAATCTTACAAGCAGAAGGAATGAGTTTATGTCGGATTTCTTTTCCATGGAGAATATTACAGCGTTATATGAATCTTATCGCTCCATCGGGCCATTCATCGGATTTTTGCTTCCGTTCATAGAAGCCTTCCTGCCATTTCTGCCTTTGTTTGTATTCGTGTTTGCGAATGCCGGGGCATACGGGCTGCTGTTCGGTTTTCTGCTGTCTCTTGCGGGAACGGTGGCAGGCTCCTATAGTGTGTTTCTATTGATCCGTAAATATGGACGCGCCAGATTCTTGAATTTCATGACAAAGCATCAGAAAGTCGAAAAACTTATCCTTTGGGTTGAACGAAATGGTTTTGGACCACTCTTCCTGCTATTGTGTTTTCCGTTCACACCATCGGCCCTGGTCAATCTGGTTGCAGGTCTGTCCAATATCAGCAAGCGTTATTATCTGTGGACGCTGATTGCCGGCAAAACAGTTATGGTGTTTATGATTACATATGTTGGATATGATATACGCGCGTTATTTACAAATCCGGTAAGAACTGCCATCGTTATTATTGTCATTGTACTCCTTTATATAGTAGGAAAAATTTTAGAAAAAAGATTAAACAAAAAGATTGAAGCGGATTTCCGCAATGCGGCTGCCAAGAAGCCTTCTGATGAATGATAGAGTTGAAACTGGCTGTACAGGACCAATTCAGGTAAAATAAGAACAAACGTTCTATTCGAGAGGGTGTTCACATGTCGTTAAGAATTATCTACGGACGCGCAGGATCCGGGAAAACCAGCTTGATAATTGATGAAATTGTTGAAACTCTGAAGGGACAGGCAGACGGCGATCCTATATTTTTCATTGTACCGGATCAGATGTCTTTCTCTACAGAGTATCGGCTGTCATCAGCGGATGACATGAAAGGGATGATACGCGCGCAGGCGGTCACATTCAAAAGGCTTGCCTGGCGGGTTCTGCAGGAAGCCGGAGGAATCAGCCGCAAGGAAGTCGACAGCTTCGGCTACCGGATGCTGATCCGCAGCCTGCTGGAACAATATAAAGAAGACTTTCAGCTATTTCGCCGGGCAGCGGGAAAACGGGGATTCACCGATCAAATTGAGCAATTGATCAAAGAGTTTTCAAGATATTGTGTCGATTGCGGAGAGCTGACAAATATCCGCTCTTCACTGGCTGAAGCAGGTGCACCGCGGACCCTGTTGGATAAAGCTGCGGACCTTGAATTGATCCTTGCAGAAATCGAAAATCGGCTGGGCAGGGTGTTTGTCGATTCAGAAGGGCACCTGGCTTTATTGTCCGAAAAAATCCGATTCTCCGAACAGATTAAGGCCTCCGATATTTATATCGATGGCTTTGTTACATTCACTGCACGTGAATATGAAATCATTTTTGAATTGATGCGTCATGCCAAATCCGTCTCCATCGCCTTGCCGATGGACGGCGCGGCAAACGCGAACGATGAGCAGGCGCTTTTTTTCCAGTCCGCCAGTACGGCGCGGCGCCTGGTCGACCTGGCGAATAAAGAGGGCATTCAAGTGGAGAACGGAATCCATCTGCCATCACCGCAGCGGTTTTCAAATCAGGAATTAACCCATATCGAACGGCATTTTGACGATTATCCGCTGCAGAAAACCGAGTCACAGGGACATGTAAGGCTGGTGGAAGCCGCCAGCCGGAGAGCCGAAGTGCATGCCATGGCCCGTTCCATCCGGGAACAGGTGAGAAATGGACTGCGCTATAAAGAGATCGCCGTGCTTTACCGGCAGCCTGAAGTTTATGATGAATTGATCAATACAATATTTCCGCAATATGAACTGCCTTATTTCATCAGCCAGAAAAAGTCCATGCTGCATCACCCGTTAATTGAATTCTGCCGATCTGTACTGGAAGCGGTTCAATCAAATTATTCCTACGAACCTGTTTTTCGCGCAATCAAGACCGATCTTTTTTTCCCGCAGGGCAGTGTAGGTAAATGGCGGGAACGCAGTGACGTGCTTGAAAACTTCGTGATTGCCAATGGCATATACGGTGAGCGCTGGTTTGAGGAAAAGCGCTGGTTCTTTAAAAAATATCGCGGCCTTGAATTTCATACGGGAATTCAGACGGACGAAGAACTGGCCCTTCAGGCAGAGCTTCACGCTGTGAGGGATCTGGTCCGAGATCCCTTATCCAGACTGAAAGAGAAACTGGAAAGCTGTTCGACCGGCAGGGAAATTGCTAAAACACTGTTTCTTTTTGTGGAAGAGATGGGGATTTACGATAAGATCCTGGATTTGAAAGAAAGAGAAGAAGCGGAACATCGTTTATTGGCAGCTGCTGAACATGAACAGGCATGGAAACAGTGGATTGAAGTCCTGGATCAATTCGTGCTGATGTTCGGGGACACTGAAATTAAATTTTCTGCAGCCGTCAAAATCCTGGATGAAGGATTTGAAACACTGGAATTTTCGAGAATTCCTCCTTCTCTGGATGAGATCACGGTTTCAACGATTGATTTGGCAAGGCTGATGGATATCAGGTCGGTGTTTGTCATTGGCGTCAATGACGGCGTGCTGCCGAAGCGGATTGAGCAGGAAGGCCTCCTGACCGATTTGGACCGTGAATGGTTCGCGAAAATCGGATTTGAACTGGCACCAAGCACAAAAACAAGATTGCTGGATGAGACGTTCATGGCTTACCGGGCATTTACATCCGCGTCCGATTTTTTGACCGTGTCTTATGCGATTGCCGATGAAGAAGGGAAAGCGTTATTGCCATCGATGTACATTCAAAAATTCATGGATATGCTCGGAATCGGTCTGACTCCGGCAGTGGTTGATCCCGAAGAACTGGAGCAGCCGGATCATATGAGCTATATTTCGCATCCCCGTGCAGCACTTGCATACTTGTCCTCACAAATCCGCAGCGGGAAATTGACTCCGGAATGGCAGGCAGTGCTGGCGTATTACGAGGAAGATCCATTATGGGCTTCAGTCGTGGAGCGGATCATGGAACCGGCGAAACCGAATGTCGCAGATCCGTTGCGGGAAGAAATTGCGGAACCTTTATACGGTTCTCCGATCGCTTCCAGTGTTTCACGGGTCGAAACCTTTTACGGCTGTCCGTATGCACACTTCACTGCCTATGGGCTGCGTCTGGAGGAACGGAATCAGTATAAACTGGCGGCTCCTGCGATGGGGGATCTGTTCCATGCAGCCATCAAATGGATTTCAGATGAAGTCAGCCGGCTGGACGTCTCCTGGTCATCCCTGAGCGAAAAGGATTGCCGAAAACTTGCAAAACAGGCGGTTGAACAATTGTCACCTTATTTCGTAAACCATATTCTCATCAGTTCACACCGCTATCGTTATATTCAGCATAAACTGGAAGCCATCATCCGGCAGACCGCCTTTACGCTCAGCCGCCACGCAAAAGTGACAGGCTTCCGGCCGGTCGCGCTTGAAGTGGGGTTCGGTACGAAAGAAACGATTCCGCCGCTCGATATTCCGCTCAAAAAAGGACGCAGGATGAATATCCGGGGCCGCATCGACCGCATCGATTCCACCGATATCAACGGCAAACCATATATTCGGGTTGTCGATTATAAATCTTCAAAACAGGGACTGGATCTGGGAGAAGTCTATCATGGCATCGCGCTGCAGACTTTCACGTATCTGGATGTCGCATTAACGCATTCGGACCGCTGGCTCGGTGAACCGGCGGAACCGGCAGGCGTGCTGTATTTCCATATGCACAATCCGATGCTGAAATCAACGAAACTGATGACGGCGGAAGAAGTGGAAGAGGAGATGGCGCGTTCATTCAAAATGAACGGCCTGGTCGTTGAAGACGAAGAAGTCATCCGCGCGATGGATAATGAAATCGACGGCTATTCCAATGTCATCCCCGTGCGCATGAATAAAAACGGCAGCATTTCAAAATCCCAATCACGTACTGTCACGAAAGAGGACATGAATATAATCCGTCAATTCGTCCGCAATAAACATCAGGATGCGGGCAACGGCATTTTGGACGGTGTGACTTCCATTACACCGTATAAAGTAAAAGATGATACACCTTGTCAATTCTGCTCGTTCAGGTCGATTTGCCAGTTTGATCCATCCGATCCCGCTCAAACCTACCGGAAACTGCCGGATTTATCGCCTGACAAAGCTGTTGATTTGATTCGAAAGGAGACTGGCGAACATGATTCCGACAAAACCGAATGATGCGATGTGGACCGATGAACAGTGGCAGGCCATTTGGGCAAAAGGGCAGGATATGCTGGTCTCGGCAGCAGCAGGTTCGGGCAAAACAGCTGTATTGATCAACCGGATGATTGAAAAAGTGCTCGACGAAAACGAACCGCTTTCTGTCGACGAACTGTTGGTTGTGACGTTTACCAATGCCTCTGCCGCTGAAATGCGCCATCGGATGTCCAGGGCGCTTGAGAAAGCAGTCGCCGAAAATCCGGAATCCAAACATTTGAGACAGCAATTGCGGCTGATCAATAAAGCGCAGATTTCCACGCTGCATTCATTTTGCCTTTCTGTAGTGAAACAATACGCGTACCTGCTTGAAATTGATCCCGGTTTCCGTATTGCCGGTGAAACGGAAGCGGCTTTGCTGCGGGACGATGTGCTCGAAGCTGTGCTTGAAAACGCCTATGAAGGCGAAGGCGCGGATGCCGTGTACCGCCTGGCCGACAGCTTCACGTCAGACCGGAGCGACCAGGCGATGGAAGTGCTGATCAGTAAATTATACGATTATTCCAGGGTCCACCCGAATCCGGGGCAATGGCTCCAGCAGGTTCCGGCTCTATATCAAGTGCCGGAAGAGCTGTCGATCGACGACTTGCCGTTTATCGGCGACTTGAAAATGACGATCCGCCATGCGTTTGAAGAAGCCCTTCAGCTGACAATGGACGGACGGGATATCGCATTGCAGCCGGACGGCCCGGCAATTCTGGCCGATACCTTCGAAATGGACGCGGAATTGCTGAAAGCGGCAATCGCCGCTTTGGATCATTCCTGGAACAGTATTTATGAGCAGTCGCAGAATTTCATTTGGCCTAAAGCCGGGAGTATAAAGAAAGATTCCTGCGACCCCGCACTTGCTGATGAAGCGAAAGCGCTGCGAAGTGAAGTGAAAAAAATCGTCAAAGTTTTGACAGAAGCTTATTTCACGCGAAAACCGGAGAGGTTATTGCAGGAAATGCGCGAAATGGCTCCATTGATGCAGACATTGGTGGATTTGACCAACCGGTTTGCGGACCAATATAAAGCGCTGAAAGTGGAACGGGCTATCGTGGATTTCTCGGATCTTGAGCATTATGCACTTGAAATTCTCAGTGAAGATGGAAAACCTTCAGCCATTGCCGGCGAATACCGCAGCCGTTTCAAGGAAATCCTGGTCGACGAATATCAGGATACGAACATGCTGCAGGAAACGATACTCAGCTTTGTAAAATCCGGAGGGGAAACGGATGGCAACCTGTTCATGGTTGGAGATGTGAAACAATCAATTTACAGATTCCGCCTGGCGGAGCCGATGCTGTTTCTCGGCAAATATGGCCGCTTTACAAAAGAAGCGGAAGGAACGGGCATGAGCATCGATCTGAATGCGAATTTCCGGAGCCGCAAGGAGATTTTGGACGGCACCAATTATATTTTTTCTCAGATAATGGGAGAACGGGTCGGAGAAATCGAATACGACGAAGCAGCGGCGCTGAAACATAAAGCACCTTACCCTGAAAGTGATCTGCCGATTGAATTGACGCTGATCCACGAACCGGAAACAGAGGAAGAAGATCAGTCGGATGACATGGAGGACCTGTCCAAATCACAATGGGAAGCGAGATTTATCGCCTCGAAGATCCGTGAACTGATGGACGCAGAAACATATGTGCACGATCCTTGGACAAATGACAGGCGGCTTCTGGAATACCGGGATATTGTCGTACTCATGCGCTCGATGACCTGGTCAGGCGATTTTGATGATGAATTTAAAATGGCCGGCATTCCGTTATACACGGAACTTTCAGGGGGCTATTTCGATGCGCTCGAAGTGATGATCATGATGAATACGCTTCGAGTCATCGATAACCCGTATCAGGATATACCGCTTGTTTCCGTGTTGCGCGCGCCGTTTATCGGGCTGCGTGAGAATGAACTCGCTGAAATTCGGCTGGCTGCACCACAGTCAACGTTTTACGATGCGGTGAAAACATTCATCCGAAGCGGAACAGGGATAGACCGTCAGGCCGCTGAAAAGCTGCAGCGTTTCATGCTGCAGCTGGAAGACTGGCGTAATCTGTCGCGTCGCGGGTCGCTTGCCGAATTGATCTGGCAGGTTTATCTGGATACGAACTATTATGAAATGGTCGGTGCCATGTCGAACGGCAAGCAGCGCCAGGCAAACCTTCGCGCTCTGCATGACCGGGCGCTTGAATATGAAAAAACTTCTTTCCGCGGCTTGTTCCGTTTTCTGCGGTTTATCGACCGGATGCGGGAACGCGGAGATGATCTCGGTACAGCAAGATCGCTCAGCGAAAAAGAAAACGTTGTGCGTCTTATGACTGTCCACAAATCGAAAGGCCTTGAATTTCCCGTCGTCTTTTTTGCTGGAACAGGAAGATCCTTCAATGAACTGGATTTCCGCAAGTCCTATATGTTCGACCAGGATTATGGCCTGGCTGTAAAAGCGGTCAATCCGGATACCCGGGTCGAATATACATCGCTGCCGTTTCTTGCCGTGAAGGAAAGAAAGCAACTGCAGATGAAAGCGGAAGAAATGCGCGTATTGTATGTGGCCATGACCCGCGCCAAAGAACGTCTGTTCCTGACCGCATCCGTGAAGGATCCGGAATCGCTGTTCGAACGCTGGAAGACATCTTCTCCGGATGTCCGGTTGCCTGATTTTGTCCGTTCCCGGGCAAAAGGGTATCTGGATTGGATCGGCCCGGCAATCGCGCGCCATCCGGATGCCGAAGAAGTGATGAACCGTTCAGGCGCCCTGATGCCGCACCATTCAAAATTCCGGGTGGAATTGGTCGAGAGCCGATCGCTGACAGCGGCTCCGCTGGTCTTTGAAGAAATGGAATCAGCCAATGGAGACAGGCAGGAGCTTCAGGCGGAAGTGAATAAACGTTTTGATTTTCATTATCCTTATCAGCGATCCGTCGAAAAGCGTTCGAAACAATCCGTATCTGAGATGAAACGCCTGCAGATGCTGCAACGGCTTGATGAACCGGAGTCTTTTATCCGGAGTATCGGACCTTCAAAGCGAACATTGCATGACAGGCCGGATTTTCTTCAGGAAAAACGGCTGGCCGCGTCGGATATCGGAACAGCTGTCCATTCACTGATGCAGCATATTCCGCTTGACCGGAAACTGACGGCAGGAGAAATCAAAGAGCAGATTGAAACACTGGTTGGCATGGAAATATTGTCACCGGAAGAAGGCAGGGCGATCCGTGTCGCTGAAATCGAAGCATTCTACTCCAGCCGTACTGTTGAAAGATTAATGAACGCGAGGCAGATCAAGCGGGAAGTTCCTTTTACTTACGCTAAGGAAGACGCGGAAGGCGACCATCAGATTATCCAAGGGATTGTCGATTGCCTGTTTGAAGAAGGGGACGGCTGGGTGCTGCTGGATTACAAGACGGACAGGCTTTATGAAATCGAAGACATTCAAACAGAAATGGAAACCCGCTATGAAGTCCAGCTGACGGTTTATACAGAAGCTGTTGAAGCGATTCTGAAGGTTCCGATCAAAGAAAAACTGCTGTACCTGTTTTCAGCACAGCAAGAGATAAAAATCTAGGGGGATTATTCGTGAGATTAGAACCGGTGGCATTGGACGAAAGGGTGGAATCGATTGATCTGATGAGGGGATTTGCCTTGCTCGGCATCCTTCTCATCAATATGCTGGCATTTCATTCACCTTTTTCCTATATAGATCCATATACATGGTTTGACGGCCGTGGAGATCAGGCAGCATTTGCGTTTCTTGATATCTTTATCCAGGCCAGTTTTTATCCGTTATTTGCCATGTTATTCGGATACGGCCTTGGCATGCAGTTCATGAGAGCGGAATCAAGAGGAAAGCCGTTTGCGCCAGTAGCGGTCAAAAGGCTTGCAGTACTGCTGGTGTTTGGTATCCTGCATGCGTTTCTTGTGTGGTTCGGTGATATTTTGATCACATATGCAATCATGGGCTTTCTGCTGATCGGCATGATGCGACTCCCGTCAAAATGGCTGCTGTCGCTCGGAGTGATCATTTATATCATTCCCCATGCTTTATTGCTGCTGATCCTGTTTGCTGCAGTGGCGATGGATCCAAGTTTTTATGTAGGAATCCAGGAAGTGCAGAACTCAATGGCCGCATATGGCGGGGGGACGTATGCAGAAATTTTCAGGCAGCGTTTCGATGACTGGATGTACAGCAATAATCCGCTGAATTATATTGTTCTTATTGTTACCATTATGCCGTTTACAATGGTGGGAGCAGCAGCTGCAAAATGGCGGCTGATCGAACGTACGGGTGAGCTGAAAAAACTTTGGATCGGACTTGCAGCGGGCGGTTTTATTGCAGGCTTGCTGCTGAAACTGGTACCTTATTTTGCTGAACCGAATTTTGCAACGACATACTTGCAGGATATATTCGGCGGACCGCTGCTGGCGGTCAGCTTTGCGGCGATGATTGCGCTGGTGTCCCGGAAGAAAGGCGTTTCCAGGCTGCTCCGGCCGCTGGCAAAAGCAGGCAGGATGTCATTGACGACTTATATTATGCAGTCGCTGATTGCAACGACCATTTTCTATTCGTATGGACTGGGCCTTTATGGCCAGGTCAGTATTTTGACGGGTACATTGCTGGCACTCGGCATTTTTACGGTACAGCTGATTTTTTCTGAGATCTGGCTTTCGAAGTACAGCCAGGGCCCACTGGAAATGCTTTGGAGAAAGATTACGTACGGATTAAATTTTGAAAAAGGCAACAAATCGAATAATTAATGTGTATAATTAATGGAATCAAAGAAAAGGAGTGTTTACTAAATGAAGCTGTTATCATTTCGCTATGAAGGAAAAGAAGCATTTGGACCAAAAGTGAAAAAAGAAGAAGCCGTTTGGGATGTTTTAAAAATCCAGGAAGAACTTGAAGTTCTACCATCTTTTCCGGCACAGCTGATTGAAGGATTATCACAGGGAGTCGAATTTGTCGAGCAGATCCGCAAGTTATCGGATGCTGCTGCACAGTCGGAAACCCCTGATGAATACAAACACTCTTTTTCGGACATCGAGTGGCTTGCACCGATTCCGAGAACACCTAAAAATGTAATTTGCGTAGGCAAGAATTATGCGGAGCATGCCAGGGAAATGGGCGCGGAAGCACCGGTCGACCTTGTCGTATTCACAAAATCACCTGCAGCAATTGCGGCGGACGAAGAAACGGTACCGGTCCACAGCGAATTGACCGATGCCTATGATTATGAAGGAGAATTGGCTGTTGTTATTGGAAAAGGCGGCAGTGCCATTCCGAAACAAATGGCCTATGACCACGTTTTTGGCTATACCATTGCCAACGACATGACGGCCCGCGATCTTCAGTCGAAGCATCAGCAGTTTTTCCTCGGCAAAAGCCTGATGAAATCCTGCCCGATGGGGCCTTATATAGTAACCAAAGATGAAATTCCGGAGTCACAGAATTTGTCGATCGTCACTAAAGTGAATGAAGAAATTCGTCAAAACGGCAATACGGGTGACATGATCCGCCGGGTGGACGATCTTATTTCGGAAATATCCAAATATACACCGCTGGAGCCGGGCGATGTAATCTTGACAGGTACTCCTGCGGGTGTAGGGAAAGGCTTTAACCCGCCGAAATTCCTGAAAGCAGGCGACACAGTCAAGATTTCCATTGAATCCATCGGCACGCTCGTCACACATTTGTCATAGGCTAGGAGTTCTGCCGAAATTGAAAGTTATGGTAGACTGAAAAAGAACTATATTAAATGAGGTGACGATTTGGACTTTTTAACTGATACAACGCATTTGCACATCACTACCTGGGTAATCGCAATCATCCTGTTTTTAGGAGCTGCATTCATGAACCCGGCAAGCAAAGGCCGTAAGATTGTACATATGGTCCTGCGCTTATTCTACATCCTCGTCATCATTACTGGATTGGCGCTCTTTATCGCCCATTCATCGTATGATGCAATGGAGTATGGATTGAAGTTCCTGTTTGGCGTATTGACGATCGGTATGATGGAAATGGTGTTGGTGCGCGGCAAGAAACAGAAATCCACGACGATGTTCTGGATCCTGTTTGTTGTGTTCCTGCTGGTTACCATGTTCTACGGCTTCAAATTGCCGGTCGGCTTCGATTTCTTTTAATCTGTGAAAAGACAGGGGCATATTCTGCGCCTGTTTTTTTTTTCGCCTGATTTCACAGTTTAGACGAAACTGGCATACCGGAAAACGATTTTCTCCATCTTTAAATAGCAGCCCGCTTGGGAGTTTGTTAAAATAGACCGAGTGGCAAGCAATAAGCCCTCATTGAAGGAGGACATAAGAGTGAAAGTTAAATGGATTTCAGGCATCCTGAGTGCTGTCATGCTGTTGAGCCTGGCCGCTCCTGCATCAGCTGATGAAGAAACGAGAGAGCTGAAAGATGAAAGCATATATGATGTACTGGTTGACCGGTATTTCAATAAACAGGTCGAAAATGATTATGAAGTGACAGCAACGGATTCTGCTGCATTTAATGGCGGTGATTTTGCGGGGCTTGCAAGTGAAATCCTCCATATTAAAGATATGGGCTTCACGGTCTTGTCCATCGGCCCCGTTTTTGCTTCAGCTACATATGACGGCAAACAAGTGATGGATTTCAATCAATTCGAGCGCCATTTTGGAACGGAAGAAGATTTTACTGCTCTGTTGGATACTGTCCATGAAAACGATATGAAATTGCTGATCGATATCCCAACGCAGCAAATGAGCAGCGAGCATTTCTGGGTCACAGACAATCCGGAATGGTTCACTGAAAATGAGGACGGCACTTATGCACTGGATACTTCAAACAGCGAAGCACAGCAGGCATTGATTGAATTTGCCCGCAATTTTATCCAGCTGTATGAAATAGATGGTTTAAGACTGCAGGAAACAGAAAAGCTGGATCCGGGATTTATAGCCGATTTTTCTGAAGAAATTAAAGAGATACGCGATATTTACCTGCTCAGTGACGCAGAAATGGAACCATTGGAAGGTCTTGATGCAGTCGTCCTGCCGGGAGTCGAGGAAACTCTTCGCAACAGTTACCGGAATTTCGATCAGGATACTTCGGGTTTGCCCGAGTTGATGGAAAACGCTGATGGAAAATTGATCCAGGCCGATTCTTTGCATGGTTCACGTGTCACTTCCGATATTGTCAGTGTGAAAGGTTTCCCGCCGACACGCATGCGGCTGCTGATGACGCAACTATTCACGATGCCGGGAATTCCAGTTGTCCAGTACGGCACGGAAATTGCTATGAGCGGTGAAACGCCGGCTGAATCACATCAATTACTGAATATGGCAGTGGAACAGGAATTGATTGAGCATATCCAGAATTTAACTTCCCTGCGCAACTCTTCGGAAGCGATGCGTACAGGAGATATGGAAATGATTCATGAAGAGGACGGCTGGCTGATCTATAAAAGATCGAACGATGAAGAAGCCTGGATTGTTGCCATCAATAATTCTTCGAGTACAAGAAATTTCACGCTGCCAGCGGAATTAGTCGGCAGTGACAAACAGCTGCAGGGATTGTTTGAAAATGATATCGTGCGCCAGGAAGCAAACGGCACTTACAAAATTACGCTTGACCGTGAAATTGGCGAGACGTTTCATATAATAGAAGAACGCGGATTTAATATGGCCTATATTGGCGCTTTGATTGTGCTGTATTTCGTATTCATGTTTTTCCTGTGGGTCGTCTGGAAAAAAGGGCGTCAGCGGAAAGCGGATGAAGCCGCTAAATCCGTAAATACGGAACAAAGCTCAAATTAAGGGCAGCTATTCAAAATAAGTAAGAAAACCCGGCAGAGAAGAAGCTTTTCTCTGCCGGGTTTTTGATTTTTAAGAATTCAGTTTGTTGGAAAAGAAGACAGCGAGTGTGCCCGGTCCTGTATGGGCGGCAATGACAGAGCCAATCATGTAGATTTCCACACTTTTCGGATGGAATTGTTCTTCGATGGCATCTTTCATCAAATTGGCGAACTCTTCGTCATTGCCATGGCTGATGGCGATGATTTGTTTTTCAAGCTGTTCGCCGCGTTCTTCCATCAATTCGACAATGCGTTTGACCACTTTTTTCCGGCCCCGCAATTTCTCGATCGGCACCAGTTTGCCGTCTTCCACATGCAATAGAGGCTTGATGTTGAGCAGTCCGCCAACAAATGCGCTGCCTTTTGATATGCGGCCGCCTTTTGCCATATAATCCAGATCTTCTACTGTGAACAGGCTTTCCATATGGTCTGCCATGAATTTGACGCGTTCGATAATTTCTTTCAGCGGATGGCCCTGTGAACGCAGTTTTACCGCTTCTTTCACGAGCAGTCCGTAACCGAGGGAAGCCGCTTTCGTGTCGAGAATCGTCAATTTAAGGTCGGGGTATTCTTCACGAACCTGGTCTGCCGTCATCACCGCGGTGCTGTATGTACCTGATAATTCTGAAGAAAACGCGATATAAAAGCCTTCTTCCTTGTCTCTTGCCAATTTTTCAAAGGCATTAAGCATTTCATCAGGCGAGACCTGCGATGTTTTCGGATGGATGCCGTTGCGGATCGCTTCATATACTTTTGCTGAATGGATGGTCCGGATATCCTCGAATTCTTCATTTCCGATATGGACCCTTAATGGAAACAGCTCCACATTTTCCTTTTCAAAAAACTCTTTCGGCAAATCTGATGCACTGTCAGCGAATAATCTCATTTCATTTCCCCTTTTCCTATTTTAAGTTTAAGCGGTCAATCAACAATTCAGCTATCCCATCTTCATTATTGCTTAAAGTGATTTCGTTGGCTATATTTTTTAATGGATCGATGGCGTTGCCCATGGCTACTCCCACTCCGGCATAGTCGATCATTTCAAGATCATTGTCTTCATCCCCGAAAGCAATGATGTTTTCTCTTGATATGCCCAGTGATTTTGAAACCTGATCGAGTCCGACGGCTTTACTGAGACCGCTTTTGACAATCTCGATGACGTGCCACGGAGCTCCCCATCTTCTGTGGTCAATCACTTCCGCGTGCACCTGGTTCAAATGGTCATGGATTTCGCCGACTTTTTCAAATGGAGCGTGGATGAGAATCGATGTGGGATCCACTTTCAGGTAATTTCGCAAATCTCCTGTCGTAATCAAAGGGTCTCCAAATTTAAAGATGTCCATCAGCTTTTCATCGTGGTGGTGTACATAAACATCGTCCAGTACTTCGGCAACTATATTATGGAAATTATAATTATGCATCGACTCCACAACTTCATGTACGGTATTAAGCCCGATTGGCGTATGGAATCTTCCCCAGCTGTCATCAGAGGGATGGTGAACAAACGCACCATTGAAATTCACAATCGGAGTCGTTAAGCCCAATTGTTTATAATAAGGTTCACTGGAACGATAAGGCCGTCCCGTCGCAATCATTACCTGATGTCCTTCTGCCATCGCTTTTGCAAGCGTTTGTCTGGTTTTTTCAGAAATTACTTTTTGGTCTGTCAATAAAGTACCATCCAGATCAAGTACGATTAAATGCTGTTTCATTTAACACGTCTCCTTTCTATCTATATACAGTTTAGCGATAAGGGGAAGGGTTAGTCAAAGAAACTTGAGTGGCGGCTCTTCTGTTCATTTCTCGAAAGAAGCGGTTTTACATGAAATAATAGACGAGTATTGGTAAGATTAGATAAAAAGGAGGTATCCAGCAAGTGAAAATTATCCAGGAAATATGGGAAGGCATCCCATTGCTGCATGTGGTTCCGGACGATGCGGAAGGCAAAAAGCTTCCCACAGTCATTTTTCTTCACGGCCATATGAGTGCCAAAGAACATAATCTGCATTATGCATTCCAGCTGGCGGATAAAGGAATTCGTGTATTATTGCCGGATGCGCATCTTCACGGTGAACGGGAAGAAGGGCAGGACGCCATCCAGCTGAGTCTGCGTTTCTGGGAAATCGTTTTGACTTCTATAGAAGAAATAGGCCACATACATAAAATCGCTCAGGAAAAACAATTGGTGAAAGGCGAACCGGCAGTGGCGGGCACATCAATGGGAGGCATCACGACTCTCGGTGCGCTTACCGTTTACCCGTGGATTTCCACTGCTGCAATCATGATGGGTGCTCCGAACTACGTCGAACTGGCAAATGCCCAGATGGCCCAATTTGAATCGCGGGGGTTCACTTTGCCGATCACTGAAGAAGAACGCGCCAAAATGCTGGCTACGCTGGCACAATTCGACGGCACGAAAAAAATGGAGACGTTCAATAACCGCCCGCTCTATTTCTGGCACGGCGAACAGGATATCATTGTGCCGTTTGGGCCGACCTATGATTTTTATAAAAAATTAAAAGCTTCCTACGGTGAAGATGCGGAAAAGAACCTTCAATTCATCCGTGAAAAAGAAACCGGGCATGCGGTAAGCCGTCCTGGAATGCTTGCCGCGACGGAATGGCTCGCTGAACATTTAAAGGAATAAGCATGTCAATTTCATTTCGTCCCGAAATTTGTTAAGATGACAGTAGCAGAAAAAAGGAGGGATAGTCATGGATCAAGAGATGAAAGACAGCATGATGGGTGCTCTTGAGACGGTAATCGACCCTGAACTGGGTGTTGATATCGTAAACTTGGGCCTTGTCTATGACGTTGAATTATCAGAAGATGGATTTGCAGTGGTTACAATGACTTTAACTTCAATGGGTTGCCCAATGGGACCTCAAATTGTTCAGATGGTCAAACAGGCATTATATGAACTGCCTGAAGTGGAAGAAGTCGATGTAAAAATCGTCTGGCAGCCGGTTTGGGGCAAGGAACATATGTCACGATACGCAAAAATGGCGCTTGGCGTCAGATAATATTCAGGAAGCCTTTTCGGAAGTTTTTTCCGAAAAGGCTTTTATTTTTTGAAGCCATCATTTGCATCCCTTTCAAATAATCCTTATAATATAATTAGTCAAAAAAGGTCAAATAATATTGGGAGGGATTAAATTGGTTCAATTCGCTGCAAATAACGAACAGCAAAAATCGCCTTTGGAGCAATATGGCCGCAATATGGTGGAACAGGCGAAATCAGGAAAAGCGGATCCGGTCATCGGGCGTGATGAAGAAATCCGCAATGTTATCCGCATCCTTTCCCGTAAAACGAAAAATAATCCCGTTCTCATCGGAGAGCCGGGCGTCGGGAAAACGGCGATTGTCGAAGGGCTGGCCCAGCGCATTGTCCGTAATGATGTGCCGGAAGGATTGAAAGAACGGGTTATTTATGAACTGGATATGAGCGCTCTGATTGCCGGGGCAAAATACCGGGGTGAATTTGAGGAACGGTTAAAAGCGGTGCTGAAGCAAGTGAAAGACAGCGAAGGGCAAATAATTCTGTTCATTGATGAAATCCATACAATCGTCGGTGCCGGTAAAACAGAAGGTGCCATGGATGCAGGGAATATGCTGAAACCCATGCTTGCACGAGGGGAATTGTACTGCATCGGCGCGACAACGCTTGACGAATACCGCATGCATATCGAAAAAGATCCCGCTCTTGAACGCCGGTTCCAGCAGGTGCTTGTACGTGAGCCGTCAGTTGAAGATACGGTGTCGATTCTGCGCGGTTTGAAAGAGCGCTTTGAACTGCATCATGCCGTCCGCATACATGACCGTGCAATAGTGGCAGCAGCTGCTATGTCGGACCGTTATATCACAGAGCGCTTCCTGCCGGATAAAGCGATAGATCTGATAGATGAAGCCTGTGCCATGATCCGGACGGAAATTGACTCGATGCCGCAGGAACTGGATCAGGTCACCCGCCGGCTGATGCAATTGGAAATTGAAGAGCAGGCATTGATGAAAGAAAAAGATGCCGCCAGCAAAACTCGTCTGGAGACATTGCGTGAAGAAATCAAGGAATTGAAAGACTCTTCTGCAGGGATGAGAAATCAGTGGATGGAAGAGAAAGAATCACTGAAAAAAATACAGGAAAAACGGGAGCAGCTGGATGTGTACCGCCGACAGCTGGAGGATGCCGAGAACAAAGGGGATTACAGCAAAGCCGCCGAACTGCAGCATGGGCGAATCCCGGAACTTGAAAAGGTATTGGCTGCGCTGGAAAACGAACTGGCAGCAGGCGCAGCTGAGCGATTACTGCGCGAAGAAGTGACAGAAGAGGAAATCGCGGGAATCGTGGCGCGCTGGACAGGCATCCCTGTTACGAAACTCGTGGAAGGTGAGCGCGAAAAATTGTTGCGGCTCGACGATACGCTGAAAGAAAGAGTCATCGGGCAGGACAAAGCGGTTGCGCTCGTAACGGAAGCGGTCTGGCGTGCACGCGCCGGCATAAAAGATGAGAAGAAACCGATCGGTTCATTTATTTTCCTTGGACCTACGGGCGTCGGGAAGACGGAACTTGCGAAAGCTTTGGCAGCAAACCTTTTTGATTCAGAAAATCATATTATCCGGATCGATATGTCCGAATACATGGAAAAACACAGTGTCTCACGACTGGTCGGTGCGCCTCCAGGTTACATCGGCTACGAAGAAGGCGGCCAATTGACCGAAGCGGTAAGACGAAATCCTTATTCCGTCGTGCTGCTGGATGAAATTGAAAAAGCGCATCCGGATGTCGCGAATATTCTTTTGCAGATTCTGGATGACGGCCGAATCACCGACAGCCAGGGAAGGCTCGTCAACTTCTCGAACACCGTTGTCATCATGACATCCAATATCGGCTCTTCGCATATCCAGGCGGGCACTGATGAACATGACATAGAAGATATTGTCATGATGGAACTTCGCAGACACTTCAAACCTGAACTGCTGAACCGCATTGACGACATCGTCATTTTCCATGCGCTGGACAACAGCCATTTCTATTATATCGCCAGGAAAATGATCAACGAACTGGCGCAGCGTCTGCAGCAGCAGGAAATTACACTCGAAGTCGACGATTCTGTCATCAGCTATGTCCTGGAGGCAGGAACAGATCCATTATTCGGTGCGCGTCCTTTGAAACGGTTTATCCAGCGTGAAATTGAAACAGGGATAGCACGTGAATTGATCAAAGGTGAAACTTTGCCGAATACCGTTATGCACCTTGAAATGGCAGAAGACAATCAATTGAAGATAACGAAAAAAGAAGCGTAGGCCATATAGGCCTGCGCTTCTTTTTATCTTTTTTAATGTTTTTCCGGCGCCGGTGAATCAGGAATGATTGAACCGATGATGAAAATAAAGACGGAAACTACGAGGGATAGGATTAATCCCAGAGTAAAGTTAAATTCTACGTTTTGAACAGCACTGACAACGTAGTTCAGTAATGAAATCAATAAAGCTGACCAGAAAAAAGTTCCGATAAATTGCATCTGTTTCACCTCTGCATAAAATGTCTAGGTTAATCATAGCATAGCTTCCGCTTTGCAGAAAGAAAGTTTCATCATTCTTCAAAGATTTTGTCGGAAATATGTCGGCAACTTGAAATATAGATTTCAATGACGTATTATTAATACCAGGTACTAAACATTCAAAGCAAGCTGAAAAGAGGGAAATCATATGAATGCAGGCATACTGGGAATTGGGCGATGCCTCCCTGAAAAAATACTGACTAATTTCGAGCTCGAACAACGGATGGAGACTTCCGATGAATGGATCCGAACAATGACAGGGATAGAAGAACGCCGGATCGCAGGTGATGAGCAGGATACATCCCATATGGCGAGCGAAGCTGCACAAAAAGCGATTGAAGATGCGGGAATCGACCCCGCAGAAGTCGGGTTGATCCTGGTGGCGACAGTGACGGGAGATCAGCCATTTCCTTCCATGGCCACTGTAATTCAGCAGGGCATCGGAGCTGTTAATGCGGCGGCTATGGATATCTCGGCAGCATGTGCAGGTTTTATGTACGGAGTTGTAACGGCAAAGCAATTCATCGATTCGGATGTTTATAAATATGTGCTGGTGGTCGGAGTGGAAAAGCTTTCGAAAATCACGGATTGGGAAGACCGCAACACAGCCGTCCTGTTCGGTGACGGAGCTGGAGCAGCAGTAATCGGAAAAGTTTCCGAAGGGCGCGGCATCCTGTCTTTTGAACTGGGGGCCGACGGAAGCGGCGCAAAACATTTGTATCAGGATGAATATCTGAGAATGAATGGGCGGGAAGTGTTCAAATTTGCTGTGCGCCAGATGGGCGAGTCTGCTGTAAATGTTATTGAGAAAGCAGGGCTTACTAAAGAGGACGTTGACTTTCTGATCCCCCATCAGGCAAATATCAGAATTATGGAAGCATCTAGGCAGCGTCTCGAACTGCCGATTGAAAAAATGTCCAAAACCATCCATAAATACGGCAATACTTCAGCAGCATCCATTCCGATTTCTCTTGTGGAAGATGTGGAGGAAGGACGAATCAAAGATGACGATGTAATCGTCATGGTCGGATTTGGCGGAGGCTTAACCTGGGGCGGCATTGCAATGCGCTGGGGCAAATAATCAGGAATGCGAAAGGATAGATCATAATGGCGAATCGTCGCGTAGTAATTACTGGAATTGGAGCGGTTACACCGCTTGGAAATAATATTGAAACAACCTGGGAAGCTATCAAAGAAGGGAAGTCTGGAGTCGGGCCTCTGACCCGGCTGAATCCGGATGATTATACTGCTAAGATCGCAGCTGAAGTAAAAGATTTCTCGATGGAAGATTATATAGAAAAAAAAGAAGCGAGAAAAATGGACCGTTTTACACATTATGCGCTGGCTTCTTCCATTATGGCGATGAAAGATGCTGGAATAGAGCTTGACGAAGCAACGGCTCTCAGAACCGGCGTATGGATCGGTTCCGGCATCGGCGGCATGGAAACGATTGAAACTCAGATGAATGTGTTGAATACAAGAGGAGTGCGCCGGATCAGCCCGTTTTTGATTCCGATGATTATTCCTGATATGGCATCCGGCCAGGTCTCTATTCATTTTGGTGCAAAAGGCATCAACTCCTGTTCCGTTACCGCCTGCGCTTCAGGTACAAACTCAATCGGCGACGCTTTCCGTGTCATTCAGCGCGGAGATGCGGATATCATGATTTCGGGGGGAGCCGAAGCGCCGATCACGCAGCTGTCCGTAGCCGGCTTTACGGCGAACACGGCGTTGACCACGAATCCTGATATCAATACCGCTTCAAGGCCGTTTGACAAAAACCGTGATGGTTTTGTCGTTGGAGAAGGGGCAGGAATCGTTATTCTTGAAGAATACGAACACGCCAAATCCCGCGGGGCAAAAATTTACGCGGAAGTTGTCGGCTATGGTTCCACCGGAGACGCCCATCACATCACAGCACCCGCACCTGGAGGGGAAGGCGCTGCCCGTGCCATGGAACAGGCATTGAACGATGGCGGCGTTGATAAAACTTCTGTCGGGTATATCAATGCCCACGGCACAAGCACCCCATATAACGATTTGTTTGAAACAATGGCTGTGAAAACAGTTTTCGGCGAACACGCCTATAAACTTGGCATGAGTTCAACGAAATCGATGACGGGCCACCTGCTTGGCGCAGCCGGCGGCATCGAAGCCATTTTTACAGCTCTTGCTTTAAAAGAGGGAATTATGCCACCGACAATAAATTATTCAACACCTGATGAAGAGCTTGATCTGGATTACGTGCCAAATGAAGCAAGAAAAGCTGATTTTACTTATGCTATGAGCAATTCCTTAGGTTTTGGCGGACATAATGCGTCGCTTGTTTTCAAAAAATACGAGTAAGTGAACGATATCCTGCATTTAATGCAGGATATTTTTTTTTGCCGAAAAGAGAAAATCCGGCTTTTAAACCTATTCGGGTAAATAAGTTTACAATATTAATTAATCCGTTAAACCTTGATATAACAAGGAAAATTTACCTTTTTTGAGTCTGAATTGACAATCAATTTTTAAAATTACAAAAAAGTCATTGATTATGTAATGTTTTTGTAATAAACTTTATAAAAGTTGAATTAACAGAAAAAAAAGAAAAAAAGAATCTTGAGGTGTTCGCATGTCAGCTAAAAATCCATTACATAATCAAACACCCTTATTGCAGGTAGAAAATCTTCAAACCGGTTTTAAAATCGATGGCGACTTCTACAATGCAGTTGAAGGAGTTTCATTTGAAGTTAAACGAAAGCAAATTGTCGGGGTCGTTGGAGAATCCGGTTGCGGAAAAAGTGTTATGTCGCTGTCCATTATGCAATTGCTGCCTCCGGGAATCGGTAAAATCCGCGGCGGCGAAGTAAAATTCGAGGGCCAGAATATTTCCGAACTGTCGGATAAGAAGATGAACAGTATACGCGGAAAAGATATCTCGATGATCTTCCAGGAACCGATGACTTCCTTGAATCCGGTATTTACAATCGGTTATCAAATTGAAGAAGTCATTCTGAACCACGAAAAAATTTCGAAAAAGGAAGCGCGGCTCCGGTCTGTATCCTTATTGAAAAGTGTCGGAATTCCTCGGGCAGATAAAATCGTGGAAGAATATCCGCACCAGTTATCAGGGGGGATGCGCCAGCGGGTCATGATTGCGATGGCGATCGCCTGCCAGCCGAAACTGCTGATTGCCGATGAGCCGACTACAGCACTCGATGTAACTGTGCAGGCCCAGATTCTGGATTTGCTTAAAGGGATTCAGGAAGCGAACGACATGGCAATCATACTGATCACACACGATTTGGGTGTAGTTGCTGAAATCTGTGACGAGGTACTGGTCATGTATGCAGGAAAAATTGTGGAAAGAGCTACGGTTGATGAATTATTCAATAATCCAAAGCATCCTTACACGGATCTTTTGATGAAAGCCATTCCGAGAATGGATCAGGATGTGGAAGTGCTTGCAACCATCGATGGCCTGGTGCCTTCTGTCATGAATATGCCGGAAGTCGGCTGCCGCTTCTCAAACCGATGTCCAGCTGCAATGCCGTCCTGCATGACAGTTACACCAAGGCTTGGCGAAGTTGGGGATAATCACGTAGCTGCCTGCCTGCTCTATGAAAACAGCTGGCCGGCAGATGCAAAATCTCAAAGAGAAGGAGCGTCCATGGCATGACAACTAGAGACTTTATCCAAGAGAGAATCGACAGCCTCGAGAATCGGGACGTTCTTCTCGATGTACAGAACTTAAAAACATATTATCCGGTGACCGGCGGTTTTTTCAGACGCACAATCGGCCATGTTAAAGCGGTAGATGATGTTTCATTCACCATCCGTAAAGGCGAGACACTCGGTCTTGTTGGTGAATCGGGGTGCGGTAAGTCAACAACCGGAAGAACTGTCCTCCGGCTGATGAAACCGACAGGCGGAAAGATTCTTTTCGAAGGACAGGAAATCACGAAAATTTCCGGGTCCAAGCTCCAGCGTGCCCGCCGTGATTTCCAGATGGTTTTCCAGGATCCATATGCTTCACTCAATCCGATGCAGATGGTCGGCGACATTATCGCTGAACCGATTCTCAATTACGAGAAACGCAATAAGAAAGAGCTGGAGCAGGAAATAAAATCGTTACTTACCAGGGTTGGACTGCCGGAAGCGGCATATTATAAATACGCCCATGAATTTTCAGGCGGCCAGCGTCAACGCATCGGGATTGCCCGTGCACTTGCGTTGAATCCAAAATTGATTGTGGCGGATGAGCCGGTTTCGGCGCTAGACGTTTCCGTCCAGTCGCAAGTACTCAATCTGCTAAAGGAATTGCAGATTGAATTCGATCTTACCTATCTGTTTATCGCACACGATCTCAGTGTCGTAAAACATATGAGTGATCGGATTGGTGTCATGTATTTGGGCAGCCTCGTTGAGGTTGCTTCAAATAGAGATTTATACAAGGAGCCGCTGCATCCTTATACACAAGCCCTGATTTCCGCGATCCCGGAACCGAATACGGCGATCAAGAAAGAACGGATTGTGCTTGAAGGAGATGTGCCAAGCCCGCAAAATCCTCCAACCGGCTGCCCGTTCCACACACGGTGCCCGATGGCAATGGAAATCTGCTCGAAAGAAAAGCCGCCATTGAAAGAAGTGCGGCCTGGCCATCACGTTGCTTGCGTCTTGTATTGATCAAATTAAAATTATAGGGGGAAAATCATGAAGAAGAACAAATCGTTATTATGGCTTTTCGCTTTGATTCTTGTCCTGTCTGCATTCCTTGCAGCTTGTGGCGGAGATGACGGCGAGACGACAACACCAGATCCGGCAGAGCCAGCAGACACGGAAGAAACTGATGAAGACACTGAAGGCGCAGCTGAAGGCGAAGCACAAGCAGGCGGTACTCTAGTTTATGGACTTGACGCTCCACCTGAAGGATTATTCTCTTCTGCTTTTTACGGCATTGCAACTGATGCTGAAGTAATTGGTATCTTTGATGAGCCATTGATCGACTATAACGAAAATCTTGAACCAGTTCCTAACATCGCTTCATGGGAAACTGAAGACAATAAAGCCTTCACATTCAAATTTGAAGAAGGCGTAAAATGGCATAACGGCGAAGAACTTACAGTTAATGACTGGGTATTCGCTTTGGAAACAATCGCTAGCCCGGACTATGATGGTCCCCGCTATACAAACGTTTCAACAATCGAAGGCGCTGAAGCATTCCGCGCTGGAGAAGCAGATTCCATTTCTGGAATCGAAGTTGTAAGTGATTATGAAATTAATATCACGTTTGACGAAGCTCGTGTAAACAACTTAACAAACCTTTGGGCTTATGCTCTTCCTGAAGCAGCTATGGGCGATATTCCTGTAGCAGAAATGTCAGCTTCTGAATTTGTAATCACGAATCCAATCGGAATCGGGCCTTTCAAAGTTGATAAAATCGTTCAAGGTGAATCTGTAGAATTCTCGAAATTCGAAGATTACTGGAACGGCGATGTAAACCTTGACAAAATCGTATTGCGCGTAGTTGACAACTCTTCTGTTGTTGGTGCATTGCAAAACGGCGACATCGACATGATCTCACTTCAGCCGGTTTCCGGACCAGAAGTTGAGCCATTGGAAAATGTTGAAGTAATCACTTACCCTGGCCTTTCTTACTACTATGTAGGATTCAAGCTTGGTAAATTCGATAACGAATCACAAACAATCGTTGAAGAAAATCCGAAATACCAGAACAAACAGCTTCGCCAGGCGATGATGTATGCACTGAACCGCCAAGAGTGGGTTGACGCATTCTTCTTCGGCTATGCGAACGTTGTAAACGCTCCAGTACCAAGCTCTCACTGGAACTCTGCTGACGACAGCGAATTGAACACTTATGAATACGACCCTGAACAAGCGAAAACTTTGCTTGATGAAGCCGGCTATGTAGACCAGGACGGCGACGGATTCCGTGAAGATCCAAACGGCGATGAATTTGTTGTTAAATTCTCACACTATGCAACAGGTAACCCGACTTTCGAATCCCGTGCTCAGGCAATCACTCAGTACTTTGAAGAAGTTGGCTTGAAATCGGAATTGGAAATGGTGGAAGTTAACTTGTACTATGACATGATCGAAAAAGATGATCCAGCTATCGAAACATTCTTCGGCGGTTGGGGAACTGGCGCTGACCCGGATCCATCAGGATTATGGAAAGCTGATCAGCTTTGGAACTACCCGCGCTACAACAACCCTGAAGCAGATAAATTGCTTGACGATGCTTTGAACATCGATATCGTTGGCACTGATCAGGACAAACGTACTGAATTGTACATCGAATGGCAAAAAATTGTCAACGAAGACCTTCCAATGCTTTACATTGCTGAGCTTGAAGAAATCGTTGCTTTGAACAATCGTGTTGGCGGAGTTGAATATGATGTATCCGGCTCAAACAGCCCGGCTGAATGGTTCGTAACTGAATAATACTAGTACCAAACCTTCAACGATGGGCTGACTTCAGCCCATCGTTGAAAAATTATATAGGGCTCTTATGCACGGTAAGGGACGTTTGGCACAAATTACTCTTACCGTGCCGAAGAGTGCAGCAGAGAACTTTACAGACAAGGAGAGTATATATGTTAAAATATTCGATTAGAAGATTGCTTGGAATGATCCCTATGCTCATCCTTATTTCCATCGTAGTGTTTTCATTGGCAAAACTGATGCCTGGAGATTCATTGAGCGGAGAAATCGACCCGAACAATACAAACCCGGAATATATTGCTGAAATGAGAGAAAAGCTGGGCTATAATGACCCGCTGCCCGTACAGTACTTTAATTGGATCACCGGCTTTGTGCAGGGAGATTTCGGTAAATCGACCAAGTACAAGAGACCGGCATTTGATGTCATTATGGAGAAAGTGCCGAACACTTTGTTTTTAGGCATCATGTCTCTGATCATCACGTATATTCTGGCATTTATGATGGGGATGTATTCCGGACGGAAACCTTATACACTCGGCGATAATGCCATTGCCGGCATCAACTACATCATGCTCGCCATTCCTTCTTTTGTTGCTGCTGTATTTGCAATCTATTTCTTTGCATTCAATCTGAACTGGTTCCCATTTGGCGGTTCGGTTGACATTCTGGTTGAAACCGGCTCGGCAGAATATTATCTGAGCAGACTGCATCACGTCCTGCTGCCTGCACTTGTCCTCGGGGCAATGAGTACTGCTTCGTATACGCAATTCCTTCGCAACGATATTATTGAGAACTCCCGTAAGGATTTTGTACGTACTGCAAGAGCGAAAGGTACGCCAATAAAGAAAATCTACAATGTACACATTTTGCGGAACTCGATCATTCCCCTGGTGACGTTCCTTGGGTTTGATTTTGCTGCATTGATCGGTGGGGCAATCATCACTGAAACTATTTTTACATACCCGGGCATCGGGATGCTGTTCCTGGATTCGGTAACCAACCGTGATTATCCAACATTGATGGCTTTGACTATGCTCTTGTCGTTCCTGACATTGGCAGGTAATTTGATCGCAGACTTACTGTATGGAATCGTGGATCCACGAATCCGTCTGGAATAGGGAGGAAGCAAAATGGCATCATCAAACACATTAACCCAACAACAGAAGCCGGAACGCAGCTTGTCTCCATGGCAGATTGCCCGCAAGAAGTTCCTTCGCAATAAATTGGCTATGGTCAGTACGTTCTTTATATTGCTTGTAACAGCGTTATCATTTGCCGCTCCATTTCTTGCACCATATTTATCTCCGATACCGGATGTATCAAGGGTGAACATCGGTTCCATGAATATTCCACCGAACAGTGAGCATATTCTGGGCACGGATAAAAGTGGACGGGATGTTTTGACCCGATTGTTCTATGGAGGACGAATCTCATTGCTTGTCGGATTCAGCGCCACATTGATGGTCATAACACTGGGAACATTAGTGGGATCGATTGCAGGGTTTTTCGGAGGATTTGTCGATAACATCCTGATGAGATTCACTGACTTTGTTTTAAACTTTCCATTTCTTGTGTTTGTAATTGTGTTGAACACAATTTTGCGTGATACGATCGATGGAGTGTCCGTACTGATTATCGTCATCGGTGTTCTCAGCTGGGGCGGTGTTGCACGTCTGGTGCGAAGCAAGATATTGGCAGAAAAAGAGAATGAATATGTACTCGCAGCTTTGTCCATCGGCTGCTCGCCGTTGAAAGTAATCAGAAAGCATCTGCTGCCGAACGTCATGTCGACGATCATTGTTCAGGCGACATTGATTTTCGCCAGTATGATTGTTGTCGAATCTGCCCTCAGTTATCTGGGCTTCGGCGTTCCGCAGTCTGTTCCGAGCTGGGGCAATATGCTGTCATCAGCCAATGAACCGGATGTGCTGCAGGGCAAGCCATGGATATGGATGCCGCCGGCGCTGGTTCTTACACTGACGATCCTTTCCATTAACTTTATCGGTGAAGGTCTGAAGGATGCATTGAACCCTAAATCTCTGAGATAACAAGAAAAGCGCAAGCGCCTGTACAGCTCTGACAGGCATAAGACAGAACAGCGGAGCGGCGTCCTTTGCCGCATAGCTGGGCTGTCTTATGTCCCGAAGAGCTAGGCGCTGGAGTCTGGAC
>NZ_JRGN01000043.1 GCF_000775575.1 Planococcus sp. CAU13 | reverse complement strand
AGCGACGATATAATTTTCCGAACGACGATAACGCGCGCCACTCTATTATCGCCGCACTTATTTATGTACTCAGTTCCTTCCGCACTGCATCTGCCAGTTCAACATTCACCTTCAGGTAGTCAGGAAGCTCCGGATGAGCAAGAATTTCTTCGGTGGTCATCCATAAAACATCATCAACTTCGTCGATACTTTTTGAATACGGCTCACCCGATTGATGGTGGCATAAAAAAACGATGTCAATAACATTAATGCCAGAATCCGTCACGAATGACGAGCTGTTCACATAGTTTATACCTGAAACTTCACAGCCCACTTCTTCGAATATTTCCCGTTTCAGCGTTCTTTCCAGGATATCAGATGAAACTCCTTCGATATCACATTGCCCACCGACCAGCGACAAGCTGCCCGCAGCGTGTTCTTCTTTCTCACTTCTCCTGATCAACAGCCATTTGCCATCCCGATGAATAGCACCTTCCACATTCACTGCAAACATAAAATCGCCCCTTTTATCTTTATGGTGCTCTCGAATAATAGATTATTTCCCGGGAAATATCTTCCCGCATAACCGATTTTATCTCATCTTCTCATATTCCTGCACCATCGTATTATAATTCAAGGCACCGCCAGATAAAAAGCTTCCGAATTGCTCGGATAGGCGAGAACCGCAAGCGGATCCTGTACAAACAAAGGGAGTTTCAGCAGCACTTTTGCAAGCCACAGAAACAGTATGAAATTGATCAGCTGGGATGTGATTTCTCCGATTTGCTCCTTGCGTTGCTCTTTTTACAGATTGCTCATCAAGTAAAAGACCAGCAGCGCCAGCGCAAAACTGAGAGCCAGTATAATAATGACGGTTAATTTACTGATGATGGCCATTGGAACCTCCAAAAATAACTTCTCTATTTTCTACTATACAGATAATCAGGGAGTTTTTGAGAATATCTGCTCGCTCGTTAATTAAGAGGCGGAAAATATTGTCAGACTATTGCAGCATCTGCTATAGTGGGGGTGTGGGCGGTATCCGGAAGGAACTGCACCTAAACGCAACTTACAAGCTATAAAATACATTCTGCCTTGATCAATCAATGACAGGGACGGAGGAAACCAGCTGATTAAAATCCTGTCCTTCTGTCCATTTTGGAACAGAAGGCTTTTTATGTCCGGTTTTCTCCCTGAAGAGGAGAGAAAAGAAGATGAAGAACACAGCAACGTTCATGAAAATGAAAAAAGAAGGCGAAAAAATCGCTATGCTGACGGCTTACGATTATCCGTCGGCGAAAATTGCGGAAGAAGCCGGCATGGATATTATTTTGGTCGGAGATTCGCTCGGGATGGTCGTGCTCGGTTATGATTCGACTGTGAAAGTGACTGTCGAAGACATGATCCATCACGGCAAAGCCGCACGGCGCGGGGCGATAGATACGTTTTTGGTCGTCGACATGCCGTTTGCTTCATTCCATGGCGACATCGACCGCACATTGCAGACAGCTGTCCGCATTTTCCAGGATACAGGAGCAGAAGCGCTGAAGCTGGAAGGCGCGGACGAAGTGGTGGACGTCATTAAATTGCTCACGCGCACCGGCATTCCCGTTGTGGCGCATCTGGGTTTATTGCCGCAGACGGCCGGAGTGCTTGGTGGCTTCAAAGTCCAGGGCAAAACAGCGGATGCAGCGAAAAAGCTGATTGAAGACGCTAAAGCGTGCGAGGCGGCAGGCGCATTCATGCTGGTGCTCGAATGCATCCCGTATCAACTGGCGAAAGAAGTGACGGATGCCGTATCGATTCCGGTCATCGGCATCGGAGCCGGTAGCGAAACAGATGGTCAGGTGCTCGTCTATCATGATACCGTCAAATACGGTTCGCACCACCTGCCGAAATTTGTCCGTTCCTACGCGGAAGCGGGGGAAGGCATGAAAAATGGTTTGATTGATTATGTAAATGAAGTAAAATCCGGAGCATTCCCGGGCGAAGAGCACCGTTTCACAATGAAAGAAGAGGAATTGCAGCAATTATATGGCGGTAAATCCTGAAGACGCCGAAAGAAAGCCGGCTCCCTGTAGAGGGAGCCGGCTTTTTTTAATGGGGAAGTATTTCGAAGAGGTTAATCTATGATTAATGGGACTTCGTGGCAGTAAGGGCATTTCGCATACATTTTCTCCTTCTCCAAATTGTATATATATGAAGTGGAATCAGTAAGCTCTTTAGTATTCACAGGAGTTTCTCCAATAGCGCATCGTTCTTCGCTATATGTCATTTCGTGGACGAATTTTTTTGTGTGATCGACAATATAAATCATATAAATCTTTCCTTTCTATTTTTAACTGATGGATTCCAGCGGCTTAAGCGCTTCGAGGGCGGCTGACAGGCGGGCCGAGAAAATTTTCGGGCATTCCATCGTCTCCAGATGAAGGCAGACGATATTCGGATTGGCCTCGCAGCGCTGCTTAAAATTGACGGGCAGCGGTGAGGCAAAACTGGACCAGGCCATTGTAAATGCCGGCAATTCCTCCGGCAGCAGAAGAATCTCAGCTTTATTGAGGGCTTCGCCATTGTTTTTTAATTTCCTGAACGATATATCCAAATCGAGCACGCACGAAAAGTAATTTTGGTTGGCATATATATTCAAATTTCTTTTCTTTTTGACAAAGCACGTCTCGCCTGCAATTTCGGTGTCTGTATTCATCAGAGACGCCACTTCATCCGCTATTTCTTCTAAATGAGTCATAAGACAAGCTCCTTTCCAACTTAAGTTTTTAAAAAAACTCACAAAAAAACGCCCAAAAGAATCATTTGATCCTTTCCGGCGTTGTTAACAGCTCTAAAGTCTGTTCCATCCTGTCCGAAGTCCGCTGTTATAAAATTTCATATGGTTAAACGTCATAGACAAGTAAGCAGAAACACGAGTCGTTTTCTGGTATACCTTTCTATTGCCAGGTCCGGCATGAAATTAAACCTCCATATAACAAATAGGGTCCTAAGTCATAATAAATAATTGGTGTTTTATTCCGAAGTCACATCTTCTTCTGTCCGGACAACCAATACATCGCATTTTGCATTGCGGACGATGCTTTGGGAAATGCTGCCCATGATGATGCGTTCAGCTCCGGTCAGGCCGGTGGCACCGCAGACGATCAAATCGGCATTAATCCGTTCAGCGATTTCACGGGGAATTTTTTCTTTGGGCACACCATATTCGATAATCGTGTTCACTGTTTCAACACCGGCAGCTTCCGCTTCTTTTTTACATTTTTCAAGTATTTCCCTGGCTGCAATCTTCGCCTTTTTCGAATGGTCCCTGTCGTAGGCTTCAATCATACCGAAGGACCGGTTGTAGACAACATTGACTAAATTCAGCACCGCATGATTGCGGAGAGCGATATCCACCGATTTCTTAAAGGCCCATTCCGCCTGTTTTGAACCGTCCAGTGCGACCAGTATGTGAGAATATTTCAGAGTCACGCCAATCTCCTCCTCGAATCTCTTAATAGTAAACAATTCTCTGTATCGTTGAAATCCTCCTTCTTTCAACAGCAAAAAAGTACCATGATAAAGAGGTTGACGGGTTTAATTTACACAGGAAATAAATGATGCTGATCTTCATCCTGTTCACCGCAATACTGGTTGAGGTAAGTGTTTCGGACGAGGAATAAAGAGAAAGTTCATATTGTATGAATAAAATAGGTAGAGAAGGGAGCCAGTTGCTGAGGAGCAACTGGCTTTTTGTTATTGTGCGCGGGAGAGTGGAGTTTGTGGGCGGGAGAGCCATGTTTATGCGCG
>NZ_JRGN01000187.1 GCF_000775575.1 Planococcus sp. CAU13 | reverse complement strand
CTTGGCTCGCGCTGAGCTGACTCGGGCTCGGTTCCTTTCGCCCGAGTGGATCTCAGCACTTCACTCGGTCCCCAGGAGACTGCGCTGTTTTGCTCCATATCTTAGAATGCTCTCTATAAAAGATGTACTTGTCAGATTGGTTCATGTGAAAAAGTCGGTATTGCGATTCTACACAGATTAAAAAATGAAGCAGCAGGCGGCGACTCCTGCAGGAAATAGAGCGAGTCCTGAGAC
>NZ_JRGN01000059.1 GCF_000775575.1 Planococcus sp. CAU13 | reverse complement strand
GCGGGCGATTAGAAATTTTTGCGGGCGTTCCGCAAAAAACCCCCCCCCGGAAATCACATTTCCAGAGGGACTCGCCATTCTTTATTTCTGCTGTCTCGGACGAATCAGAATTTCATTCACATCAACATGTGCCGGCTGCTCCACCGCATATGCAATGGCACGTGCGATATCTTCCGCCTGAAGGAATTCCATCGAAGGGCCGCTCGAAAACGCCGTCAGAATATCTTCATCGGTGATCGTTTCAGTAAGTTCTGTCGTGACGGCACCCGGTGACACAATCGTAGCGCGGATATTCTTCGCCGGATCCAGTTCCTGACGCAGGCCTTCCGTAATCGCGCGAACCGCGAATTTCGTTCCGCTGTAGACGGCGCTGCCCGGTGTAACGTCGTGTCCGGCTACGGATGAAATGTTGATGATATGACCTTCTCCGCGCTCTTCCATATGCGGAAGCACTGCGGCGATGCCATACAATACGCCTTTGATATTGACATCGACCATGCGGTCCCATTCGTCGATCTTCAATTTATTCATGAACGACAGCGGCATCAAGCCTGCATTATTGAGCATGACATCGATTTGACCAAACTGCTCGATCGCCGCTTCCGCCAATGCTTTCATTTCTTCGGCTGATGTGACGTCTGTCACCTGGTAAGCCGCTTGTCCGCCGGCTTCGTCGATTTCTTTCTTCAATTCGACAAGGCGTTCTTCTCGCCGCGCCGCCAGCATGACAGAAAATCCGCGACCTGCCAATTCTTTTGCTGCTGCCTGCCCGATGCCGCTGCTGGCACCGGTGATGATTGCCGTTTTGCCCATCATTCGTCCACTCCATTTCTATGCGTTGAATTGCGTTTTATTCGAATAAAAGAGGCAGGGAGCTTTTTTGCAGTCCCTGCCCATAATTGTAACGCTGTTATTTTTTCAATTCAATTTTGACGTCGCCGTTGATGTAGTTGGGGTAGGCGAATAAGTCGACTCGGACAGGGTTGGCGTAGCCATTATCCTTAAAGCTGATACTGATATCTTGTTTACCTTCGTATCCTGATGATATTCCTGACGAGGTAAGATCCAGTGGTTCCCCGTCGGCATCTGTAACATTCTTATCAAGGCTATATGTGTGGTCTGGCGCATCGTCCCTTCTCAAAATCATCTCAATTCCGGTACGGTTTGCCTTGATCAACTCCAAACGACCATCTTTCGGACTGTGAAGCAATAAATTCTTATCCGTATCCACTAGGAAGTAGGAGTCTTCAATATCCACTGCTTGCATTTTATTAATACGTAGATAAAGTTCTTTTGGCGCTTCAAAATAATTACTTTGCAGATAATATACAATTTCACCATCAGCAATGTCACCGCTGGCAGAGGTTCCATTCATAATCGTAACCCATGTTTCACCTTTTTCATCTTCCAGACGGATGTCCTCAAATTGCAGGATTTTTTTCGTATTGTCCGGATCGAATGAAACCCTGATTCCAACACGTAAAGGGTGAATGATGACTTCTTCAACTGTAAATTTCTGTCCTTCAACTTCAACTTGTTCTTGTACATCATAAGTAATACTTGGTTCAACATTTTCAGGGACTGTAAATGGTATAGAGAAATTAAAGCTTTCACCGTTCAGTATAAATTCCATAGGAAGTGTAAAATCCAAACTTTCAAATTTAATAGATTCTAAGAATTTATAACTTAAAACATCTTTAAATATTCTAGGAGAACCTTCTTCAAAATCAGATTGGTGCCAAGAAATACCACCTGGAGGAATTTGCTGTTGATTTTCCAAATCTAATGGATTGATAATAATATCATCCATATCAACCGCAGACTCAATAGTATAGAAAATATTCATCCCGGACTCATCCAGAATGACCCCGTCAATCGTCAAAGTCGCATTGCCAACGGTTTGGGACTCTCCAATCGGCTGGTAATAGTCATTTTCGAAAACGGCTTCCAATCCTTTATCATATTGAATTAAATTAACAAACCTTTCCATCCCCGGAATCGAAGCCACCGCATTCGCAAAAGCAGGGGATACGCGGATTGATGTCACCAGTGTGAGAATGATCAAAGCCGCTGCCGCCAGACTCCAAAGCGTCCGTTTCCGATTGGCCCGCGTTTTCAGTTTCTCACGTTTGGCACGTTCCAATCCCTGCAGAATCGCGCCGTCCGCTGCTTCCAACGGCAAAGGGATCTTTTCCAGACGATTTTTGAAATCAGTCAATTTCTGTTCCTCTTTTTCATACATGGTCCATCTCTCCTTTGCCTTCAAAATGGCTGCGCAGCGTCCGCAGAGTTTTATGGAGCCTAGATTTTACGGTGCCTTCCGGAATTTGCTCGAGCGCAGCGATGTCTTTTATTTTCACGTCCTGGAAATATTTCATGTAGATCAATTGCTGTTCAGCAGGCGAAAGTGTGCTCAGCGCTTCCTGCAGCTCAAACTGTGTTTGGTCATCCAAAACGGCTGTTTCTGCAGACTTTCCATCTCTCACGTAACGTTTGTCTTTCTTTAATTGATCCTGGCAGTAGTTGATCATGATGCGGATCAGCCAGGTTTTCACATAGTCAGGCTCTTTCAGGGAACCGATTTTCTTATATGCCCGGTACGTCGTTTCCTGCAGGGCTTCGAGTGCATCATGCTCGTTTTTCAGGAAAGCCAAAGCCGTCCTCAGCAGCGCTTCTTTATGTAATTGCATCAGCGCGACAAACGCCTCTTCATCGCCTCCCGCCGCTTTTCGGGCGACTTCCATTTCGTCCACAGCCAACACCCCATTTCTCTCTCGTTACACATTAGACACGGCAAAGCCGAAAAAGTTCATAAGAAATAAAATCTTTATT
>NZ_JRGN01000129.1 GCF_000775575.1 Planococcus sp. CAU13 | reverse complement strand
TGAAGAAACTCCAGAAGGCGACGGGCTATTGCCTGGAAATGATGGAAATGGAACAAACGGCGACAACGATGGCAACTTTGGTCTAAGTGGCTCGGGTGATGGAAATAATGATTCGGCTCGTGGCTCGCTGACTGCTGTAGTTGCTTCGGCAGGTGGAGATTCTTCACGTCCAACGGCTTCTGCATTTGCTTCTCCAACAGCTGCTTTAATGGACAGCGGCAATGATATGGGTGCTTCTTTACCGAAAACAGGTGGACCGCTCAACAGCATGGTGTTCATACTGATGGCACTTGTTTTATTGGCAGGCGGAATCAGCATACGCCGTTTTGCATAAAGGAAGATTCCTATGAAAAGAGCTAAAAAATGGATTGGAAATGGAATGATTATTGGCGGTTTTGCTATGCTGATTATTTTAGCGTTGGGCATGAAGAGTACACATGACAATCAAACTGGTTTAATCGAAGCTTTTGAAGCGGTGAAAACGGAAGCAAGTACAGGAGCAGCGGCTCAAACTAATGCTGCTGGCACTTTCGCTGAAGCGGCTGGACTGCCCGACGGGGTAGAAGGTGTATTGACCATACCAGCCATCGAACTTCAGTCACCTGTTTTACAAGGAGCGACGCCGGGCAATCTAAATCAGGCGCTCGGCGCTATCGAAGGATTGGACAGAGCGGGAGAAATGGATGGCAGCTATGCAATAGCCGGACATCAATCCCATATTTTCGGACAGTTTTTCAACCGTTTGAATGAACTGCAGATAGGCGAGCATTTTGAATACGAAACTTTGGATGAAAATTTCAGCTTTGAAGTATTTGATATTCAGATTGTGAAGCCTGAGGAAGTGGAAGTGCTCAATGCTCAAAAAGGAATGGCATTGCTTTCTCTCATTACGTGCTATCCTGAAAATTCCAGTGAATTCAGACTGATTGTTCAGGCAAAACGAATAAACTAAAAAGAACCTCCTTTAAAAGCTGATCACTTTTGAAGGAGGTTTCTTGCTGTCTGCTGGAAATCTTTGAGTTCCTCGCGGCCATATTTCCCGGTTGCCGTTGTCGCCCTGGACGAGGCGAACGGCTTCGTGCTGAACCAGCATCTCGAAGGAAAATCGCGCCCCTGTGACAGACAAAACTCAGTTAATTCACGATAATTGCAAACAAAAGAAGATGCATTCAGGAACCTCAATGATTTTCAGTGATAGCTTTATTATTTTAGATTTTGAGTGATAAATGTATAAGAGAGAGCATCGGCCAATAGTTGCCGATTGCTCTCTTATATAATTGGAGTTTAGTTCTCCCTCAATAAATTCTTCAGAATTTTGGAGCTAGCGACCCTGTGTAAAAGATTTTTCCATTATACAACTAAACAGCATGAAGATTACGCGTATCCGGTGATGGAGCGTTTCTTCATGCATTTTTATATTATGAAGCAACTAGTCATAATTTTTTATGTCACAGGGTCCTTTTGGAAACTTTTTATGGCTGATATGCTTTTGGATTACCGCGCGGAAATGAAGCGGGTTGACAACATCCTATCGGCACTGACCGTCCTTAATAAGTTAAGAACTTAGCTGATAAAATTAATTTAAAAATATGTAACGCGCCCCTGTGTCGAAAAAAATCCGTTCATACAGGAAAATTGCATGAGGAATCCGGCACATCCATTAAAGGAGCGGATTCTTCGTGCAAGTTTATTTTCGGAAACAATAAGATAAGGAAGAAATTTTTTCAAATTTAGTGGTTAAAATATACTAGTCATTATTAGTCTTTATATCTATAATTGATTCAAGAAGAAGTGCGAGGGGATGGATCTATGTTTTGCAGGAATTGTGGTGCGCGAATTGATTCGGAAGCAAAGTTCTGCAACGGGTGTGGTGTGCGAACAGGGAAAAATGCACCAAAGATATCGAGAATTGCCGTAGGCGTGATTTCAATTCTTTTGCTCGCAGGCGGCGGTTTCGGTATCCAGCAATATTTAACGAATGAGGCGCCTCCGGAAAAACCGGTCATTCATGAAAGCGTTGCGGAAAACCGACCCGTAACAAACGATAAAAAAGGGATCATCAAAGCTTCCCAGGAAAAAGTCTATACGATCCTGACAGACAGCGGAATCGGTTCCGGCTTTTTATTCACCAGTAACGGAATGGTCGTCACCAATGCCCATGTTGTGGCGGGCTTTACCGATGTAATGGTGCGCAACAATGCAGGTGTGGAAGAACACGGACGCGTTATTGGCATTTCTGATGTTGAGGATATAGCCGTTATTGAAGTCGCAGCCTACAAAGGGCAGAAACCGCTGCCTGTCGAAATGGAAGTAACGGATGTCGGGTCTGAGGTCATTGCATTGGGAAGCCCCAATGGCTTTGAAAATTCGGCATCCATCGGGTATTTGACAGGGGTGGACCGGGACATCAGCTTCGACTTCGAGTACGAAGGCGTCTATCAGATTGATGCACAGATCGCACCAGGGAGCAGCGGCGGACCGTTGCTCGATGCGGAAACCGGAAAAGTTATCGGCATCAATTCGCTGCTGTATAATGACGGCAATGCAATTGGTTTTTCCATACCCTTATACTCCATCCACGACTCGCTGATCAGCTGGATTGAAAATCCAATGTCAGCCTCCGCCGTCGCATCAGTATTCGGCGTCTACGAAACCTATGATTATTTTGACTGGTTGGAGGACTACGATTATGAAGATGAAACGGTCTTTTATTACGATACCGAACCGGTTTACGAAGAGGAAGAACTTGTCGTTTCCGATGAATATTATGAAGACTGGTCCTATGACGATGAAGTTTATGAAGAAGAATATTATGAGGACTGGTCGTTCGACGAGGATGTCATCTACGGATTCGATGAGTACTCATTATGGGCATTTGTCGAGAATTATCGGAACTATTATGAAATAGCCCTGGCGTATGAAGATTTTTCCTATGTATCGGACATGCTCCTGTACGACAGCGAAATTTACCACGGCATCGCTGATTATATATACGAAATCAGCGGCCAGGGGATGGTCTTTGATTTTACGGAACAATCTTTTTTAGGTGCTGAAATTTATGATACCTACGCGCTGGTCCATACTTACGAATCCTTCGACTTCATGAACGCGGCGGGAGAGTGGACATGGGAGGAACGCAGTAAGACGTATACGGTTGTGGTGGATGAGTACGGGTATTATGTGATTTCGGATATTGTGAATGATTGAGTATACAAAAGCCGCATCCGGAAACTCGATAGTTTCTGGATGCGGTTTTTGTAGTTTATCGGAAAAAAATAATTTCTGTTAAATTGATAGTGAAAATATACTAGCCAATGAGAGTCTTTATAACTATAATAATTTTAAGAATAAACTTATGGATACACACCTTAGGTAATACGCAATAATTATGCATCGAAGAATCCGACAGAAATCAGAAATTGAGCGGATTCTTCATGCATTTTTTTATCAAAATTTTTAAATGGGTTCAGAGAATGAAAACTAATGAGGATTGGGGGAGTAGCGAGTGAAGAAGTTCAGGATTCCTTTTGTGGTGTTAATTGTGGTAACCATTGCTTTTTTTGTATTCAATGCTTTCGGCAAAGAAAAAGTAGCAGAGGAAAAAAATTCGAAACCAATTACTGAAATCACTGAAATAACTGAAACGACTTTAATTGAGACTCAAACGCCATTGGATAAAGCTTTTGAGTTTTCTTTTTACAAAGATTTGGATAAGGCAACTGTTACTGAGAATATAATAAAAGTTCTGGATGAAGAACAAACAGAAGTGCCGATTGGTGTTGAACTGTCAGAGGATGAAAAAACGATCATCATTCAAGCGCCGGTAGAAAATTATAATGAAGGAACTGTATATACGCTCCAAATAGAGGAAGGCATTAAATACAAAGATGGCGATGCAGTAGAAGAAACCTTAAACATGGATTTTATTACGGTAAGGGATGAAGTTGAAAACGTTGAAATGAATGAAAACCTGATATTTGTTAAGACGGAAGAAGTGGAAGTCTTCGCGGACAGTGAAGTGACTGTAGAAAAAAGCATAAAATCTGATCTGGCAGTGGGCGATATCCTTGTCATTCCTACTGAAGAGCACCCTGAGGGGCAGGCCTTGAAAATACTGGAGCTGGAAGAGAAAAAAGGAAAATATCAATTAATAGTTGAAGAGCCGGATTTTGCTGAGCTATTCGATGAACTGGATGTATATAAAACGTATGAAATCAAAAAAGAGCACATCGAAATTGAGGAAGGCATCGAAGGCCTTTCGGTAACCGATTTTGCTGGAACGAGTTTAAATACTTTGCTCGCTTCCAGTGAAGGAGAAAAAGAAAAATTTGAATTTAGAACAACTGAATCTCTAAAAGGAACTGAATCCGTCACTGGTATTGAATTTGCTTTTAAAGACATGCCATTGGGAAATGATAAGAGCAGCCTCGTACTCGATGGTTCTCTCAGCTTCGAAAACTCCATAGTGGCCACTGATATGAGGTTGGGGGAAGAAACCAGATATCAGATAAGCAATATAGGAACATCAATCAGTAAGTTTACTCTTTCCCCTGGGGAAGAAGGAAAAAATAAAGAAGCCAAGCAGACAAACGAAAAGATAAAGTTAGCGAAATTAAAAGTTCCGACTGCTTCACCTGGTTTATTTGTCAAAGGTGTTTTTTACCTGCAAGTGGATTACGAGTTTTCCTACAAGCCGGAAGTTACAGTCATTTTCGAAGTTGAAGAAGAGCGCGGTGTAATATTTGATGGGAAGACTGTTAGACAAATCAATAAGTTCATGCCTGAATTGGATGCGTCCCTTAAAGGGACTGGAAAAGTGGAAACTGGTGCAGGAGCAGTGGTGGGCGTCGGCATTACAGCATTTGGGGTAACTGGAGTTGGTGTGGAAGCATACGGAGGCGTGCAGGGTACAGGAGAATTCCATACAGGAGTAAATAACGACTTTGGAAATTATTCCTGTTACGAAGCCAGCTTTAATCCGGTTTTGCAGGGCACTTTAATTGTTGATGTAATCGGCAAAGAGGTATATAAAGTAAATCTTGCCATTAAAGATATGAAGCCTAATATAGCGAAAGGGAATTGTGAAGTTTTCCAGGAATTACAGGTCGATAAGCACCAGGTCGAACTTGGAGAGGGAGAAACGATAGGAGTTTCTGTAAATGGTATCTATGCGAATATGGCAAGCCAGGAATCACAAACGCTGGAGCTTAAAGACAGTAAAAACTTAAAAGCAGTATCGGCAAATGAAGATGTGGTAATTGCCAGTGTGGAGAACAATGAGATTGTTATCATCGCATCGGATGCCCCTTCAGAAGAAAGTGCATTAATCACTATTGAGTACGAAGAAGAATCCCATGGAGATACGGTTAAATCGTTAATAGAACTGTCTGTGATAATCAGCGATTTCGAAGAAGTAGCAGAAACGTTAACAGAAGAAGAATACTTAGCAATTGCGAAAAATACCATGGGTAAAATTTTGGGTATTTTATATGGCGCGCAAGAAAAACATAGTCTCTATAACTCGGTGCCTGGTATTTACAAGCTGGTGGAAGCAGAGTTAAGTTCTCTGATCACTGACGAATTTGTGGATAAGAAAATGAAAAGTTATGTAGAAACTGAATTTTATTGCGATTGTGATTCGGCCATGAATCCCCGAATTGATGATGCCATGATCCGTGTAAAGATAACAGTGATCGATCCTAAAACTTTCCTGATGGAATCAATCTTTTTAGGGAACATCCATAATCCCACCCGAAAACAAATTCTTGAATTTAAAAAAGAAGAAACTGAATGGAAATTAAACAATTGGTTTGATGAATCTCTAAAAAATGTGGATTTAAAATTGTCTAAAGAAGAGGTTGAGCATGCATATACTTCTTCTCAATACACCAGCGTGGCAAAGGTTATAGGAGACTATTTTTCTGAGGATTCTGGTGGACCTGCCTATATTATTGAGCTTGATGGCTTTGATATTTTGGGCGTTGATAAGCGGACGGGGCAGATGCTGCTCGATGCGCCTTTCGACGAAGAAGCTGAAGAAATTGAAGAACAAAAAGAGCAAAATGCAGGGATTACAATAGAAGAAGCGGTGGAGTTGGTCAGACAGCATTTAGGCGTAGTGAATAATACTGAGATTAAATCATATTACGACCGGGACAATGAATTGGGTCATTATATAATTCATGTTTATCAATTCATCCTGGATGATCCGAGCACGGGCGCAGGCAGGGATGCTACCTATGGGTGGTACGGTGTAGATCCGCAGACTGGGGAAGTATATGACGAGATTATGAGGACACTTGAATAATTTTATTAGGAGGTGCAAATATGAATTATCCGGGATATCCTGCTCTTCTATATTTGTTGGCAGTGCTTATAGTATGGTTCGCCCATGAGCTCCATATTGAAAAAAGAAAAAATACCAACCAGGAGACACTCCCCCAAAAACTTAAAATGAACAATACACTATTAACGACGGGGACGCTTTTTTCAATTTTATTGATGGTCATTCTTCTGGCCATCAATATATTCGTTACCCCTTGGCTATTTTATCCGAAACTGTCAGTATCGCTTATTGGTTCCACATTGGCGTTATTCGGAATCTTGCTTCGTTTTTATGCAATCCGAACACTCAGCGTTCATTTTGATGCCAATATCCAAATCAAAGAAGATCAGGAATTAATTCAGCATGGTTTGTTTCGGTATATTCGTCATCCGAGTTATACAGGCAGTCTGCTGACGTTTATCGGCTTTGGCATAGGTTCGTTGAATGGTTTGACTGCCGCCGTATTGCCTTCCTTTCTTTTTATTGTCTATATTCAACGAATTCGCTTGGAAGAGAATGTTCTTCTCGAGGGATTTGGCCAAAAGTATGAAAATTACCGAAAAACAACAGGGGCACTTTTTCCAAAACTTAAAAAGTAAAAAAGAAATTATGAAGAAGATAAGAGTTTATTTGAGAGGAAGTTGCTGATGTATGTACATGTTGAGAGTGAGATGGAGAAAAAGCTGTTTAAAAAGACATTTTTAGAAACCACACGTGAGTATGAGTTTAAATACAATGAGTTGTATGGAGAAGAAGAGCGTTTCCTTTTATTAAAACGTCCGGTCATCAAGCTGATTCAAGAGACATCTGAATACGAAGAACAACTCAAGAAAAATGTAATCGGTACGGTAGAAGTCAATCCCTTTGTATCGGGAGGACACTCCATCGTACAAGAATATGTGGATATGAATTTATCGCTGCACCCGGAAATTTTGGGACGTGAACACGAAACATTCGAAGTTGGAAAGCTCTGCATAGAAGAAAGATACCAAAGCCGTGGATATTTCAGAAATGTAATGGTTATTCTTTATGAGCATTCCGAAAGGACAATGACGAAACAATATTTGGGAACGTTGGTGCTGCCACTATTTTCTATGATGATTGAGCAGTACGGGGATGCCGTTCAACAGATAGGAGAGCCCGATAAAGATAAGGTACCTGGAATCCCCGTACTGATTGATGCGGAAAAGATGAAGAAAAATAAAGATTTCATGCGGCTTGTGGAGCGTTATTTAGGGATATTAGCTTAAAAATTTTTTTGAATAAAAAATTCGGAAAATTCATACAACTCTATTAATACATGTGGTATTATTTGTTTAAGGTTTTATACCTATTAATTGGATAATAGATTACATTTCAATGGGTATTTAGATTTTACTATTTAAATACCCCATATCACCAATTAATAGTGTAAATCTAAATATAAAGGAGGTTTTATTATTGAAGTGTTTAAATTGTGGTCATGAACAGTCAGCCGGAAAGTTTTGTGGTAAATGTGGTGGTGCTCTTCAATCAAACACGTTAAACCAGGAAAATGAAAATCTCAGAGATGCCAGCGTTTCAAAAGCTTCAGAAATGATTCATCAGCAAACCTTTATCGATTCGAGTGGTGCTGCACTGACAGGCATGCCTATTGAGAAAGGGCAATCGCTTGAAAAAGCAAAAGAAGCTTCGAAACTCTATGGAAATTATTTTTTTACATTTATAAGAAAGCCTTCTGCTATTTTCGACAACACAGCTCAAAATTTGCCAAACGCTCTGATCAGCGTTGCACTCTTTTTCATTATTACAGCTATAATCATACATAATTCTGTGGGGTATCTGGCACGGTTGCTGGCTGGTTTCAGCCCGCAAAATATGTTCTTCAGCTCTGGCCCAACTGAAATCCTGGTCCCATCAATTGTAGATGTTTTTCCGAGTGTCTTTATGTTTCTAACTGTTCTTTTTGCTTTATCATTTGGATCTATCGTTGTGTCAACGAAATTACCGAACTCAATGCCTGATATTAAAAAACTAGTGACAGTCATCGGCACGCTGCTTATTCCGGCTATTCTCATTTTAGCCGCCTCCTATCTTCTCTTACTGATTGGAGCCCGTAGTTTAGGGAATAGCCTGTTCCTTATAGGCCTTGTCATAAGCTTTCTCGTTATCCCGTTGTATGCAGTTAACAAATTCGTTGAAAAACATTCCGGGAAGTTTGATTCAATGTATGCTTCAATTGCCTATTCGAGCTTATTCTTGATTGGATCTTCTATATGCTTTTCCTTGTTCGTTAAAGCGAAGATAAACGAGGCACTATCAACTGTTAAAGATGTCCTGTCTTTTTTGTTGTAAATAGAAGGAGGAGCATACCGATATGAGCAAATTCTGTACGAACTGCGGCCATTCCAATGACGATGCAAATCGAATTTGTATAGAATGTGGAAAGCCATTGCAGCAGGAAGAAAGTAGAGCTATCAGAGAAGAGGCAGAAATCCCTCGGAATAATGCAGTAAGAAATAAACTCTCTTTTAAATCAAAACTGGTCGCTGCGATTGCCATTATTTTAATAGCATCTTTTAGCATCTTTTATTCGTGGGGCACGAAGACAGCTTCCGCTGACTCAACAATTTCAAAATTCTTTGAAGCGCTGCAGGAAGAAAATGCAGAAGCCCTGTCCAAGTTTGTTGTGATTCCAAATGGGAAGAATATTTCAATAAGTGAAGCAAGAGCCTTTATTGACTTGTATAAAAATATTTCACCGCAAGAACTTGAAGGGATCGCTACCATAGAGAAGAATGGGAAAGTTGCCGGAGTTTTTGATGCGCATAAAATCGTATTAACTCCTCAACATGCTTATTTTCCGTTTGCCTACGATGGTTTGATATTGAAGTTAAATGGTGAAGAGGTATTAAAAAATACTGATGCAGAGGGCGAATATATGTTTAGCGGGATTATTCCTGGCAAATATGAAGCAGAACTTGTATTTGATAATGGTGAGCTCACTTATGAACATTCTTTCGAATTAACTGTGTATTATCAATATGACCCTACAGAAACCACTCGGATTGATGAAGAGTTGCCGCTTGGTACTGTCGTATTTAATGTGGATACAGTTGGACAGGCAGTAGAATCTGAAACAAAAATTATCGTGGGGGAAGAAGAGTTTCCGGTAAACAGCAACGGTCAGACGGAGGAGCTCGGGCCATTTCTGCTCGACGGCAGTATGACTGCTCTGGCTCAAACAAGTTTTCCATGGGGGAAAGCGACATCTGAAGAAGTGCCAATTGATAACTATTACGCGGATATAGAAATTTCTCAGCTTGATGAGGAAATAACGGAGGAAGTGCTGGAACGATTTGTTGCGTTTATGGAAGAGGATTTGCAAGCGAAAGCAACAAGAGATGCCTCTGTTTATACGTTTTTAACACCGGGCCTCGTAAAGAGTTATAGAGATGAATTTGAAAAGCTGGAAGGATGGCAATCTTATTTCAAAGGCTCTTTGCTCCAAGTCAATTTAGATGGAGAGTCGGTCATTTTCTGGGAAGAAGGGATAGGTATTGATGCGGAAATCATTTACGAAGGCGCAAATTATTACGGGGATGATGAGCCAGAATTGAGTAAGATGAGAACACATGCAACTGTTAAATTTGCCTATGACGTCCATTCTGAAGAGTGGATTGTAAAAGCATACTGGACAAGTGATTCATCAAGCCGGCCCTTTACCCTGGAACCGATCCGCACAATCGAAGGTACAAAAAAGATGTATCAATATAAAAAATCCGTCTCATCAGTAGAAGAAGAGTCTGATGAAAGGGATGCTGAAGAAGAAAAGACGGAAGCGAGTGGTTCAGAAGACTCCGATGAGAAAGGGAAAGAAAACACAGCAGCGGCTTTGCAGTCGGGTATTGAATCGTTTATGAATAATTACAACACTTTAAGTTCGAATGCCACTCTTACTGGAGATGCTTCAGGCGTTACTCCGCTGATCACTCAAAGTGGGCCGAAACGGAAAGAATCGATTGATTATATTGCCTCTGTTTTTTCAAGGGGGATAAGCACGGAGCACCTTGGGACGACTGTAGACAAAGTGGAAGCAATCGATGAAAACCGAGTAAAAGTGACAACTGCTGAACGATTCATCATTAATGGAACTGAAAAATCCAGCGAAAAGACATATGTTACCGTAAATATTCTGGTGAAAAACGGCGACAGCTGGTTGGTGGATGAACTGGTTTCTACGAAAGAAATTTAAGAATATCTTGGATTAGTTCTGAACTGCATCGGAGTTGTAGACAAAATACAACTTCGATGCAGTTTTTCTATAAACAATATGAGTTTCATAGAAGAAATCTTGTTGGTCTATGTATTTATGAGAATATTTTTGAAAGGAAGGAGATGTTGTGTTGATGGTAAGAAAAAATATTTTATTGTCTGTCATAATTATTGCAGCTTTCCTCTCTGCCGGCTGTTCTGATAATGCCTCTGATGATGCAGCCAAGCAAAAACCTGTAGAGGAAGTGTTAGAGGAAAGTCTAGAGATTGCGGTTGTAGAGCAAGTATTGGAAGAAGTGAAGGTGGAGGATATGGAAGAAGTGGAGGTGAAAGAAAATCTGGATGAACTTGAAAAAGATGAAAATCTCTCTGAAGCAGAAACGGATGAAATTATAACTGGAGTAGCGATGGAGCTGGAAGGCGAGTGGAAAAGATACCTTCACCATCACGATGGTTTCTTAAATATATTTGAAGTGACTGGTGATGAGTTCGTATTTGAACTTCAGGTATACGGAGGAGCTAATACAAATGTTGTTGAAGGATCAGCGCAGCTGGATGGCAATAAAGCCTATTATGAAATAGAAGATTGGGAATGTGGATTAAATTTTATCTTTCATGGCGATGTAATCGAGATTACTGAAACTGAAGAATGCCATTTGTTAGGCATGAATGGTACGTTTTTTTACGGAGATTATCAAAAGGGACCAAATCTTATTGAAGTGGACATGGTTCAACAAGGTTTTTTGACTGAAGTCGAAAATGAACTGTTTAAAACGGTGGTTGGCGAAGACTATTCGACTTTCCTGGGAAATATGATGCTGACATTCGAAGAAGAAGATTTGGATAACCTGCAAACGAGGGTGAAATCAGGATTTGTCCGAGGAGTACCAGACACCATGCAGGCTATCATAATGATTAATGATAATTTTGTATATGCAGCTGTTCCTGCCAGTGGAACAGCAGGTATTAATTTTTACACGAATGATCCTGCCTATGGTGATCAAATACCTTTGACGATTCGTCAATGGAAAGATAAGAGTCCGAACTTGTCTGGGGATGTCATTTTTAAATGATATCGAATTCGAAACAACAGCTATTGCTTTAATAAATATAGAAGTTACTTAAGATTGTTACAGACATGTTTAACGGTACTCTTATTTGTATAGAAAAGACAAAATAAAAGACGGAAAGAGGTTTTAAGACTTTTCATACATGGCTGAATATATTCTTAATAGCTTGTCTGCAAAGAGTATTCGTTAGATCAAAACGATTAAAATTTCTTATTCAATAATTTGAGAGAGAAGGAGGCTGAGAGTATGAGAATATTTATTTTAGTGACGATATTAGCGCTTTTTCTTACAGCTTGTAATGTTCAACAACAAAGTGAGGAGGCAGCGGCGGAAACACCAATGACAGAAACAGTGAAAGAGGAAGAACTAGAAAAAGAGAAAGTTTTGGAAGAGAAAAGTATTGAAAAAAGATTACAAGATTTTTTGAATGAGTATAGTCTAGCTTGGGATACAAAAGATTACGAGAAAATATTTTATATGTGGGAAGATTCACTAGGAAGTACATCTACAGAAGAATTTAATGAAAAACTTGAGGAATTTATCCAAGATGTTGAATATGATAAAGCTAAGAAAAGTAAACTGGAAACAAGTGTAAATTTAATAGAAATCTTGGATGAACCTGCACATCGATATAGTGTAACCTATATGACAGTTTTAGTGAATTTTAAGCAAAAAGTTACAGAGAATGGCGAAGTAGTGGAGGAATCAGATGGATTAGCTCATGTATATGTTAGAGAAACCAATAGTAAATACGGTTTTATAATAGAAGAAGGGATGGACTACTTAGAATAATAAATTCTTTGGAAAATCTATTTAATAAAACACGACTCCATAACACGACCCTGTGTAGAAAAAAATCCTCTCATATGAAAAAAATGCATGAAGAATCCGGCATGTCCATTAAAGGAACGGGGTCATCATGCATTTTTATGTTATGGAGTAAATAGTCATAATTTTGCCTGTCACAGGGT
>NZ_JRGN01000239.1 GCF_000775575.1 Planococcus sp. CAU13 | reverse complement strand
GCGCGAGCCCCCAGGAAAGCGAAGCTGTTTAGCGCAATATCGGTTATCAATAGTTTCCCTTTTATGAAAACCCATGTATCGACATACCGCCGTCGACGAATATAGTTTGGCCTGTGATGTAGCTTGAAGCCTCAGACGCCAGAAACACGACGGGCGTCGCTACTTCCGGCAATTCGCCCACACGTTTCATCGGCGTCACCGCGAGAATCGAATCCAGGTAGTCCTGGTCATTCAGCAGTTTATCCGTCAGCGGCGTCCGGAAATACCAAGGGCCGATGGCGTTGACGCGGATATTCTTTTCGCCCCATTCCATAGCCATGACACGGGTCATCTGGATAATCGACGCTTTTGATGCGGCATAGACGACTCCGGTCTTCAGTGCACGTTCGCCTCCGACGGAACTGATGTTGATGATGGAGCCGCCGCTTTGCATCTTTTTGGCTGCTTCCTGTGAAAACATAAAGACGCTGTGTGCGTTCGTATCCATGATTTTATGCCATTCTTCATCGGTCGCTTCCAGCAGCTTCGAACGAATATTCATTCCTGCGTTATTGACCAGAATATCGATTGCACCAAAACGTTCCATTGTTTTTTCAACAGCGTTTTGGATTTGGCTGCGGTCCGTAATATCCGCCACCGCGTATTCTGTGCGGTCATTGCCGATCGTTTCTTTTACCTCTTTTAAATCGGCTTCCGTCCGGGCGACCAGCATGACATTGGCTCCCGCTTCTGCCACTGCCCGGGCAATCGCCTGCCCAATGCCTTTTCCGGCTCCGGTCACGATTGCCGTTTTTCCTTCAAGACTGAATGATTTAAGCATAATTATCCCCTCCGGCTTCTATTATAAGCGAAGATTCGGTAAATTGCCCCTGCACTTTGGAACCGGAATTTATTTTTCAGCTATTCTTACGAGCTGTTCGCGGTCCACGCCAAATGCGCCAATGCCGTCCGGGTCTTTATTGTACTGAATAACTCCAATCGTTTTATCTGTGCCTGAAATCGAATGTAAATCTTCCTCGGTCACCACCAAAAACATATCAACATAGGCGCGGCCATCTCCGATGATGATATTGCCTTCATACTTCGCCGTAAGATCCATACCTCCGAGTACGCTTGCATCATCTGATGTTTTAGCGAATATTACGCCTTCCCCTTCAGAAATCTTTGGAAGTTCCGATATGGCTTTGGCATCGTCTCCCTCCACTTTTTTCAGCAATTCTTTTTCTATCAGAACTTTTGCCGTCGCCTCGTCCATAACCAGGGCACGTTTGTCATCCGCTTCAATTATTTTCACTGAATAGGAATCTTTTTCAATCTGCCCTTTATGTTCTTCCTCAAGTGAACTCAACACTTTTTCTTCATCTCCGTAAAGAACAATGCCATTCGCTGTCTCGAACAAACTGCATCCCGTCAAAACCATCGCTCCTAAAAATGCCGCTGCCGTCAATAAAACCTTTTCCTTCATATTAACCTCTCCCTATACTTTGATTTTCGATTCACCCGGCGACTGTCACCTAAGTCTTGATTTCATTATAGGATGGATATAGAGATCCAGCGTCCTCTTTGGATGACGGCAACCTTACAGTTTCGTCATAAATAGAAAAAGCCGGCCCGGTGTCTGCCGGGTCGGCTAATAATGAGCTTACGTTAATTGATAAACTTTGGCGTATTTTTCTTCCAGATAATCCGCCAGATAATCCGGGTTCAGACCTTCGCCCGTCGCTGTTTCCAGGATTTCCAGCGGTTTTTTCATCGATCCATGTTTATGGACGTGTTCAGTCAGCCATTCCCGGATCGGGGCAATATTGCCGGCTGCCAAATACTCGTCGTAATCCGGCAACTCTTTCAACATGGCGTTCTTGAACTGCGCCGCATACATATAACCGAGTGCATAGGACGGGAAATAGCCAAAATCGGCCCCTGCCCAGTGAACATCCTGCAATACGCCTTCCGCGTCATTCAATGGACGGATACCGAGGTATTCCTCATATTTATCATTCCATAACTGCGGCAGATCCTTCACTTCGAGATCACCATTGAACAGGCCTTTTTCCAGTTCATAGCGAATCATGATATGCAGCGCATAAGTCAGTTCATCCGCTTCAATGCGGATCAGGGAAGGTTTTGCTTCATTGATGGCGCGAATAAAATCTGCCACCGGCACGCCGCTGAATTGTTCCGGCGAGAAAGTTTTCAGAACGTCGTAATTGTTTTCCCAGAATTTTTCACTGCGGCCGATAAAGTTTTCGAAGAACAGTGACTGCGATTCATGGATGCCCATGGACGCACCGCTTTCCACAAATGTTCCGCTTAAGTCATCGCCGATATTCTGTTCATACAGCGCATGGCCGCATTCATGAATCGTCCCGAACACAGCTGTACGGAAATCTTTCTCATCATATTTGGTGGTGATGCGGATATCCTGGCGATTGATGCCGATCATGAATGGATGCACCGTTTCGTCAAGCCGCCCCGCCTCAAAATCATAACCGAGCTGTTCCAGGATTTTTTCGCTGAAATTACGCTGTGCTTCTTTTGGAAAATGGCTGTGCAGAAAATCCGTTTCCGGCTTGTTCTGTGCGGCAGCGATTTTCTGCACCAGTGGGATGATTCGGCTGCGCAGTTTTCCGAATACTTCATCCAGAATCTCCGTCGTCATGCCAGGCTCGAACTGGTCCAGCAAGGTATTATAGGGGCTGCCATTTTTCTCTCCCCAATAGCCGATCATTTTTTTCGTAATCGCCACCAATTGTTCAAGGTATGGCTGGAATAAAGAAAAATCCGATTGTTCCTTCGCTGTTTCCCAGAGAGATTCCGCTTTTGACTGCAAAACGACAAATTCTTTATATTCTTCAGGCGGAATTTTTTTGCTGAGGTCATATTGCTTCCGGGCTTCTTCCACAGATCTGAGAAAGACCGGTTCCAATTCTTCTTTTTTCCCTTCGAGTTGGGACAGCAGACTGCCGAATTCATCAGAAGTTGACATAATAAAAATATCTGAAGAAATGGTTCCGATTGTTTCCGATCTCAAATCGACGCCTTTTTTGGGTGCGCCGGTGCGCAGATCCCAGTACAGGAGTGAAAGTGCTTCATTGTAAGCTTTGATTTTTTTCATATGGTCCGTGAACTGTTTTTCAATTGACATTTTAATCCCCCTTTTGTTAACGGGATTATTATATCATGAAAATAACGCTTTTTTCAGAAATTTTGGGCAGGCACCGGCAATACCGCCTGCCAGAGATGCTCAAGAGCCAGCTCTTCTTCATTCAGCAGCAGATGGATTTCACCATGGTCTTCGGAAGTCCGGATCAGCCGTCCGATCCCCTGCTGGATTCTTAGCTGCATGAATGGCAGATCGATTTCTTCCAGCGGCTTCAGGCTGAATTTCCGTTTTGCTTCAAAGACCGGATCCTGCGGCGGAAACGGCAGATCGACGATGATCACCTTCGTCAGTGCTTCCCTCGGCAGATCCAGTCCCTCCCATAAATGGTAAGAACAAAGAACCTGGAATTTCGCCTCCTGAAAATCCTTGACGACCGTCGACAGTTCACGGTCTCCTTCAAATTCGATTTTGCAGGCATGATCAAGTGGAAGGGACCGCTTGAAGTTATCCATATCCATTTTTGATTTGAATAAAATCAGCGTCTGTTCCCCGTCCGCCAGCAAGTCGAAGGCGCGTTCGAATTTATGCTGCTGCTCGAGCGGGTGCTTGATCACTTTCATGACATCCTCGTAGTCGAACGGCGACGGGACGGAAAACGAATTGAAATCGTCAATTCCAAGGCTGTCAGCAAGATAAGTGAAATCCTTTTGGATCGACAAGGTCGCCGAAGAGAATACGATCGGCACTTTGCTGTCAAACAGTTTCTCGTCCAGAATATCCGTAACCAGGCGCGGCATGATGACAAGTGTTTCAATTTCATCTTTCACTTCCAGCCAGTGGACTGCATCGCCTTCTTCGGTGAACAGCCCCATGGAGAAGATGTATTTCTCGAAGAATTCTTCCGCCAGGCGCAGCTCATATTCAGGGATGGTGAACAATTCCCCTTCGAAAACGAATTCCTCCAGCAGCCCTTGAATATGGCTGACAAGCTGTTTGCCGAGGCCGATCAGTTCCGGATCACGGCGGATCGCTTTCCGGTCTTCGTCGCTTGCCACGATATTATTGCGAAGCGTCCGGAAAAAGTCATTGTGGAGGTCGATGATCTGTTCAATCAGAGTCAGCGTTTTTTCACGTACTCCGTCAAGCAGCACGCTTTCCGTCACTGCAAGCAATGTGCTTTCCTGCACTTCGTATGTCAAAGCACGCTGTGCGGCAAACTCGAGCAAATGCCCTTCGTCGAGAACAATCTGCGAAAACTCCGGCAACAGCGGCGTCTGGCCTTCTCTAATACGTGTTTCTTTTGTCCACAGATGTTCCATCAGGAAATCGTGTGAGCAGATGACTAGGTCCGTCGCTTCCCGGTAATGGTTGCGGTGGATCGTCTGTCCGCATTTATTACGCAGCTCGCACGCCGCACAATTCTGGATCGGGTGATAGTTGACCTGCTGCCATTCATCATCTGCTATTTCAGGAAAACTGGAGCGTTCACCGTATGGATAAGTGTTTTGCATGGAAAAAGTTTTATTGACGAAATCCGGCAAGCGCACTTCAATATCATCGAGAAAATCAGCGCCGGTTCTTTTCTTTGCGCCTTCAAATCGCTGCAGGCAAAGATACTGGTCGCGTGATTTCGCGAGCCGGACATCGAGGTTCAAATCGAAAAGATCATTCAAGCGGTCGATATCTCCGCCTTTTTTCACCAGCTGTTCAATCAGTGTTTCGTCTGCACAGGAAATTAAAGCAGGTTTTCCCGTGTAACGCGCATAAGCGATGGCCGGCAGCAAGTACGCCAGTGTTTTGCCGGTTCCAACGCCCGCTTCCGCAAACATCACTGATTTATCCTTCAGCGCTTTTTCGATTTGAAAAGCCATGAAAATCTGTTCATCCCGCAGGTCATACCCTTTGTCCGGCAATTCATCATAAAAAACGTCCCCGATCCAATCGTTCAATGATTCGAAGAAAGTTTTATCTTTGGATAAAGGAAATGGTATAGGCTGTCTCATAAACTCTCCTCACAGCGAAACGGAAGAGCCGTTGCCCTTCCGTTTCGCAAAATTTTATTTTTTCGAACGTTCTCCCCAGAACTGGAACAGATCTGTGCGAATAAAACCGTTGAATAATTTTCTTTTTTTCGTGGCCGGCTGGCCGTAAAGTGTTTCAAAGCGTGCCATTGATGACAGGATGTAAACGGACCATGTCGGATATTTCGCAAAGATGCGTCCCATGTCCTGTATCATTTCTTCTATAATTTCAATTTCACCGATGCGTTCGCCGTATGGCGGGTTGCCCACGACTACTCCATTTGCCTCAGCGGCTTTAAAATCCTTCACCTGACGCTGCTGGAACTGGATGATATCGGCGAAGCCTGCTTCAAGCGCATTCTGTTCGGCTATTTTGATCATGCGGTGATCAATGTCGGTACCGAGGATATTGAGAGGCTGATCGTAATTGGCCAGCGCTTCCGCTTCCTCACGGACTTCATTCCATAAATCTTCGCCGATCCACGGCCATTTTTCACTGTCAAATTCCCGGTTATAGCCCGGCGCAATGTTTTGGCCGATCATTGCCGCTTCAATCACGATGGTGCCGGAACCGCAGAATGGGTCGACAAATGGGCGGTCAGGCGTCCAGCGGGATAGTTTCACAAGTGCTGCTGCGAGAGTTTCCTTTAAAGGTGCTTCACCCTGATCCACCCGGTAGCCGCGTTTATGAAGCCCCGCGCCGCTTGTGTCGATTGACAGCTGGACTTTATCTTTCAGAATGGACACTTCAATTTTAAAACGGGGACCCGTTTCATCCAGGAATGAATTGTGGTTATAAGCTTTCTTTAACCGCTCGACAATCGCTTTCTTGACGATGGACTGGCAGTTCGGCACCGAATGCAAAGTGGATTTCACCGATTTGCCCTGCACCGGAAATTCTGCGTCCAGTGGCAGAAACTTTTCCCATTCGATTTCTTTTGTCTTTTCGAATAATTCATCAAACGTATAGGCATCAAATTCACCGGCGATGATTTTTACGCGGTCTGCAGTCCGCAGCCAAAGGTTCGTTTTGACGATATCGCGTTCGGTTCCTTCAAAAAAGACTTTTCCGTTTTCAGTTGTTGTTTCGTAACCCATTTCTTTCACTTCACCGGCAACAATCGACTCAAGGCCCATTGCAGCAGTAGCGAGCAGTTTATATGACGCCATAATTACACCCTTTCCTGTTGCCTGATATTCCATTTTCACAAAATTCTTATCCGGCATTTATCCATTTCACTATTCAATTATGGTTTTATCCTATTTGTTGTTCTTATCTATAATCAAGAAGAAAAGCTCCCCCTGAGGAGAGCCTTTTAATCAGCAATTTAATACCATTGGAAATTCCATAAGCCATGTTTTGTTTTCCACGTACTCAAACGGCTCGCGCCTTGTACTCTTGGAAGGCAATCATCTATCTGCAAAGCTTGCGCCTGCCTCTTCCTCAGTTCAATTCCTTCGGAAAAGTGCCCCTACCATAGTTTGGGTTTCTCACTCGCGGGGTTTACCTCGTTCCACCTGCAAAATTTCTTATGCAGCTCCGTCACTGTGGCACTTTCAGGGTATTTCGACCATATCCGAAGACGTAGGTGTTCTACCCGCCGTCAGCTGTTAAGCTGCCTCAGCTTATTGTTTCGCTGAGCGCGATCACTACGGCCATCTCAGGTCCGTGCGAGCATGGACTTTCCTCTCCGGCCGTTAGCCGGAGCGATTGCCAGAATTTCAATGGCATCCTTTAGTATACTTTATTTTAAGACAGAAAACAAAAGGTTTTACTCGTTGTTCAGCTTATTGCCGAAAACATGGTTTTCCAAATGGGAAAGCCTGCGCAAAATATCAAAATTCGTTGTTCCCGGTGCAGGGGTGGCCTGCTTGCGCGGGGCATCTTCCAATTCAGCGCGCAAACGCTTGTTTTCATTCATCAATTGATCGATTTTTTTAGCGAAGACTTCATAATCCTGAATGATGTCATCGAGGAAGTGATCGACTTCGTCCTGGTTATAACCACGCATTCCAATTTTAAAATCTTTTTCCAAGATATCTTTAGATGTGAATTTATTGTCCATTTCAATCGTCCTTCCATTAGAGCCTGCTTATCGTTAGTATAGCATAAGCATAATTTTTGTGTTTCAAAAATTATCATTTTGATGAACGATTTTTTTGTTTTTTCAATTCCAGCCTGGCCAGCCTTTTATCGATATCCTGCACCAAAGATTTTCGGACTTTGAGATGCTCACTCGCTTCTTTGGCGAAACCGGCCATGATGGCGGCCTGATCGTAATCCTTTACCTGATGCTCATATAATTTTGCGGCATGGATCCAGGCCTCCACTTCTGCTGGCCCCCGCAGATTCGGTGCGGCTTCCTTGAACAGTTTCAGCGCTTCCCCGTGCTGGCCGCTGCGCTTCCTTTGAATGGCCAGAAGGTAGCGGGCAAGCGCCGATGAAGCTCCCCGCTCCGCAGTCACATGCTCAAGATAGGCGGCACTCTGGTCGAATTGTTTCAGATCTGCATACCATTTTCCGATATTCGTGTAGGCACCGAATGTTTCCGATTCGAGATCTTTCATCAGCAGGTCTGAAGAAAGAATATAAAGTGAAACGAGTGAAAGGATATCAAGTTCATTGTGCAGCAGGACTTTTTCCAGCGCTTCCGGGTAACCGCTTTTCACTGCATCCAGATAAATCGCGGGAATGAGGAAACCCGGCACATCGCCTTCCCGGCTGAATCCAAGCTTTTCTTCTTCGATCGTACTCAATTTCATTCGTGCCAGTTCATTTTTCCAGATCCTTTTCGTGCCGTGGAACAGATCAATCTGCCGCAGCGGATTCAGTTTCGGCAGAACGTTCCGGTGCATGGTCCAGCGTGAAGCCAGCTGCGGCCAATCAAAACTTTTGCCGTTATAGGAAAAAATGATCGGGTCTTCTGATTTCCAGAGTCCAGTCTCGTATAGAAACGCGGCTTCATTGGACGGATCCGGCATTACATATTGAACCATTTCAAATCCGTCCGGCTTCCTTTCAAGAAGTCCGGCAAGAAAGATATAGGCCCCTGTGCCGCTCAAGCCTGTCGTTTCCGTATCGAAAAACAGGATTCGTTCGTTTTTATTCAATTTGAACGGATGATCAAAATCCACTTTCTCCCAGGCTTCAAGCACACGGTCCAATTCACCGAGTGAACTGTTTCCGTGTCGGGTCTCAAACGGATAGAAGACTGTTTTTTTAAAGGCATAGCCGAATTCATTCTCGATCAGCTGGAGACCGATTTCATGCCACCTGCTCTCATGCGGCGGGCGCTGTTTTTCCTGTTTGTGGGCTTTCGGCTTCGATTTGGCACCTGCGTCTTTTTTCAGCATGCCTTTCATCTGAAGCAATTTATTTTCAAACGACATCCGCCATCACCTCTCTTCGCGAAGCTCATCCAGCAGCCTGATGACATTTCCCTTCATATTGACCATCGCTTCCTGGGCACCTATGCAGGACGGGCAGCCGTCCAGGCATGGGCATTCCGCCACGTGGCTTCTCGCTTTATCGAGCAGCGGCAGCCACAGATCATAAATGCGTTCGCTGATGCCGATGCCTCCCGGATATGAATCGTGGATGAAAAAGGACGGCATATCGTTATGCGGCGATTTCACCTGCGGAACCACATGCACATCACGGCGGTCACAGGATACAAAAATCGGGATGAACGATTCGATGGCGTAAGCCGCACCGGTCATCATGTCCGATAATTCGGCGGCAGAAAATTCTTCCGGCTTAGAGAAGCTCAGCCACGTTGAAGAAGTATGAAGTTCTTCGGCAGGCAACGAAATCGGACCGGATCCGATATTATCATGCGAATCAAACCGGATTTTCTTGAAAATGGTCGGCATCGCAAGCACGGCAATGTCACCGTAGAAAACTTCCGATCCTCTCATGTCTTTCGTTTTGTCTTCACTCATCACTTTCAATTCCACTGCCAGATTGGCATCGGTGAAATAATCTACATCCACTTCCCGGACATAGGCCTTCTTTTCTTCCCAGTCCAGTATTTCCACCTGGAACTGGGTGCCCTGGTGTAGATAGATCGCTTCTTCATGCAATAGCGTCAACGCGCTGAACCGGTCCATTTCTCCGATTACCCGTGTGTCTGAAGGAACCGACTGGTCAATGATGACCACATTTTCCTGGGACGCCGAACGGAGTGAAATATCATGCGCCGGAAAACGGTCGCTCATCCAGTGCCAGCGGTCGGATGTCCGAACCAGCACTCCCTGCTCCTGCAGATATTCGAGAAGTTCCTGGACTTCAAATTCACCGTACATATCATCTGTTGAAAACGGCAATTCGAATGAAGCACATTTCAGGTGATCCATCAGAATGATGATGTTTTCCGGATGGATCCGGGCTTCTTCAGGCGATTGATCCAGTAGATAGGAAGGATTGTTGATGATGTACTGGTCGAGTGCAGTCGACTGCGCCACATATATGACAAGCGATTCATCCTGGCGCCTTCCCGCGCGTCCTGCCTGCTGCCAGGCACTGGCGATATTGCCCGGATAGCCTGTCATGATGCAGGCCTGCAACTGGCCGATGTCTACACCAAGTTCCAGTGCGTTTGTCGAGACGACACATTGGATTGACCCGTCCCGCAGCCCTTTTTCGATTGCCCGGCGTTCCGTCGGCAAATAGCCTCCCCGATAGCCTTTGATCGATTCGTCCTGAAGCTTCATTTTCGTAACAGCCTGCAGGTAAGTCACCAGCATTTCGACCCGCACACGGCTCTTCGCAAAGACGATTGTCTGGATGCCCTGCCTGATCAGCACCGTCGCCAAATCGCGCACTTCAAGCACGGCGCTTCTTCTGACGCCGAACGTCGGATGGATGATCGGCGGGTTATAGAACACGATATGCTTTTTGCCTGAAGGGGCGCCGTTCTGGTCGATCAGCACATGTTCTTCATTGGTCAGTGCTTCCGCCAGTTCTTTCGGATTGGCGATTGTTGCGGATGTGCAGATAAAGACCGGATTGCTGCCGTAAAATTCACAGATGCGCTTCAGCCGCCGAATCACATGCGAAACGTGCGTTCCGAAAACGCCTTTATACGTATGCAGTTCATCAATGACAATATAATGAAGATTCTCAAACAGCGACACCCATTTCGTATGGTGCGGCAAAATCGCAGAATGCAGCATATCCGGATTGGTCATGACAATCTGCCCCGCTTTTCGCACTTTTGTGCGGATGGCAGGTGATGTGTCGCCGTCATACGTATAGGACAGGATATCCTCTTCCGTTTTTTCAATCAGATCGTGCAGATCGCTTTTTTGATCCTGCGCCAGCGCTTTTGTCGGAAACAGATAAAGCGCTCTCGCACCAGGATCGTTCAATATTTTATGGAGCACCGGCAGATGGTAGCAATAGGACTTGCCGGAAGCCGTCGGCGTGACAGCTGTAAACGATTTTCCCTGCTGTGCCAAATCAAAGGCTTCGCGCTGGTGGGTATATAATTGTTCGATGCCTTTTTTCCTCAGAGCCATTTTCAGGCTGTCGTGCATGCCTTCCGGAAAAGCTGCATAACGCGCCGGTTTTTCTTCCCTGGTATGCCAGTGGACAATCCGTTCCATCATGTCCGGTTCTGTTTTCCACTCTTCCATCAATTGGGGCAATGTCTTCTTTCTGATCATCGCTTTCCGCTCTTTTCGTCGTAAGCCAGCATAAACGTCTGCAGTGTATACTGAGCTCCCTGTATAGTTTGAATAAAACGTTTCTTGCTTGTTTCCTTATAAAAGCTCTGCACAAAAAACTGCGTCATCCCTTCCGCAGCAGTGTCAATCTGCGGTTTGTGGACATATTTCGGGCGTTCCTGCTGAATATACAGCAGCGACTGCTCCTGCCATTGATTTATTTTTTCATGCCAGTAATCGGCATAGGGTTTCACATCGACGTAGAAATCAGGAACCGCGTCGCGTTCACGCATGTCAAAAAATCGTTCCTGGCATTTTCCGCATTCATCATATAATAAGGAAGAAAGTTCTCGAATATTCATTTTTTCATGATCCCTCCAATGCCTTAAGTTTATCATAATCACATATTGGACACGAACATTATCGAACAGGCATTCTTTTTGATTGGAAAAACAGCATCAATCCGCTATCATAAGTCTAGTGAATCGGAACCTGCAGGCGAAATTATCGTCTAAAACTATGTGATATGATAAAGTAAGCGAGGTGTATCACAATGGCAATTAATTATCCTAATGGCAAAAAATTCGTGCCGCAGAGTAAAGAACTGCCCGACGAGAAGAAGAAAAAAAGAAAAAAAGATTTTTCTTTCAGCAATCGGGGTAAAACATTAGAGGATGAATTAAATGAAACGAATGAATATTACCTTGGACTTGGACATGCTGTTATCCACAAAAAACCGGTTCCTGTCCAGATTGTGAGGGTCGAATACCCTTCCCGCAGTGCTGCCGTCATTAAGGAAGCCTATTTCCGGTCACCTTCCACCACCGATTACAACGGCGTATGGAACGGCAAATACATTGATTTTGAAGCGAAAGAAACTGAAAACAGCACTTCTTTCCCTTTAAAAAACATCCACGATCACCAGGTCCATCATATGGCACAAGTCAGAAAGCACGATGGGTTGGCCTTTCTGATCATCCGCTTTTCTTCCCTGGACCGCTATTTCATCCTTCCATTCGAAGCTTTCGAAAAATTTTGGAACCGGATGATGGAAGGTGGAAGAAAGTCTGTAACACTGGCTGAGATTGAGGAAACCGGCATCGAAATAAAACCCGGGGCATTTCCGAGAATCGATTATCTCCCCCAATTGCATAAGTTTCAATAGAAGGCATCCGATTAAAGCACCAACGAAAGTGAGGAACAATTTGTGAGCGAAAAACAAATGTCGCGTGAACAGCGCAGAAAAGCCATGGAGCAGCAAAAGAATAAAGGCAAGAAAAAGAAGACTTCTGGAGGCGGCTGGTTTAAACGGATCATCCTGACACTTCTCATCATCGGAGTTTTTGGACTGGTATTCGGAATTGGCCTATTCACTTATTACGCCAGCAGCGCTCCGGAGCTCGATGAAGAATTGCTTCGCGACCCAATCACCCCGACATTCCTGGCTGCTGACGGCGAAACCGAAATCCCTTATTTTACCCCTGAAAACAGGGAATATGTTCCTTACGAAGAAATTCCGAAATTAATGGAAGATGCGATTTTGGCAACCGAAGACAATCGGTTTTATGACCATTCAGGAATTGATTTCATCCGTCTCGGCGGTGCAGTCATTGCGAACGTCACCGGCGGTTTCGGTTCTCAGGGCGCCAGCACGATCTCCCAGCAGGTCATTAAAAATTCATTTTTGAAAAATGATAAAACGCTGGAGCGGAAAGCGCAGGAAGCTTATCTTGCCTATCAACTGGAACAGGAATATTCAAAAGAAGAGATTTTTGAAATGTACTTCAATAAAATTCTGATGTCCGGCAACATTTACGGTTTCGGAACGGCTTCGGAGCATTTCTTCGGCAAGCCGGTACCGGAACTTGAGCTGCATGAAGCTGCCCTGCTTGCAGGAATGCCGCAGAGTCCGAACGGCTATAACCCGTTCATCAATCCTGACCGGGCAGAAGACAGAAGAAATGTCGTGCTCAGCCTGATGGAACAGCATGGCAAAATCACAACTGAACAAAAAGAAGCGGCACAGGCAATTCCAGTTACAGAAACTTTATTGCCTGAAGAACAGCGCCCTGCCCCACCTAGCGGCGAATATACCGCCTTCATGGAAATGGTCGAAAATGAAATCGAAGCACTCGACGCTGACATTTCACTGGATGAAGGATTGACAGTCTACACGACTCTCGAACCGGCTGTTCAGAAAGCGGTCAATGAAACGATGGCTTCCGATATTTTCTTCAACGATGAAGTGCAATCCGGACTGACTGTGGTCGATACCAAAACCGGCGCAATCCGAGCAGTCGGCGCAGCGCGGGAATACAGCGGAGATGTACGGCATAATTACGCCACATCCCGTGACCGTCAACCCGGTTCGACAGCTAAGCCATTATTGTCTTATGGCCCGGCCATCGAACATCTGGAATGGTCCACAGGCAAGACCTTGACCGACGAACCCTATACCTACGAAAGTGAAGACAAGGAAGTCAACAATTTCGACAATAGATTCCTTGGAGATATGACGATGCGCGAAGCGTTATACCGCTCCCGAAACATTCCAGCCATCAAGGCATTGAATGAAACTGGAATCGGAAATGCCAAGGATTTCACACTGAAACTGGGATTGGACCTGGGTGATATTTATGAAGCTTCTCCACTTGGCGGCACCCAGAAGAATATGAATACTGTTGAAATGGCCGGTGCATTTGCAGCTTTCGGCAATGGTGGCATTTTCACTAAACCGCACACTGTGACAAAAATCGTATTCCGTGATGGTACGACAGAACAAGTTGTCGCGCCGGAATCGGTGCCTGCGATGAAAGACAGCACAGCCTATATGGTAACGGATATGCTGCGTGACGTTTTAGACCCGAATATTTCCGGAGCATCCGGAAAAGCAGCATATATAAACGGTCTTGATATCGCCGGCAAAACCGGCACCACAAACTACACTGCTGAGGAATTCGCAGAATTTGGGCTAAACAGCAGCTCTGCCCCTGATATCTGGTTTGCAGGCTATTCTCCTGAATATTCAATATCAGTATGGAGCGGCTATCAATCCCGTTCAAAAGGGATAAATACCTCCAATAACGAACGCATACTTGCACAGCTGCTTTTTAAAGATGTCATGTCAAAAATCTCTTCGCCTGATTCAGGCAGATTCCAGCAGCCTGATTCAGTGGTCGAAGCCACCATTGAAGTGGGTACTGAACCTCTTCAACTGGCGAGCGACTTTACGCCTTCCGCACAAAAGAGCACTGAATTATTTGTGCGCGGTACTGTTCCAAATGATGTATCTGAGGAATTCGTGCAGGAAGATCTGGATGCACCAGGCGGATTGCGGGCAGTTGTCGAAGGTTCGGATGTTAGCCTGACATGGAATTATGAAGATGCCGAAGATGTGCAATTCGAAGTGGCCGTCGAAGCCGGAGGCAGCCGTTCAGTTCTGACGACCACTGGAGAAAGATCCCACACTTACGGACCGCTTGAAGAAGGCGTTGCCTATACCTTCAGCGTAACAGCAGTAAGAGAAGGACAAAGAAGTGATCCCGCTTCCGTAATCGTCGAAGTGACGCCTGCTGCAGAACCGGAAGAACCGGAAGAACCGGAAGAAACACCGCCGCCGGAAGAAGAAGCGCCACCGGAAGACGAAGCCCCGCCTGAAGATGAAGCTCCTCCTGAAGACGAAGGAGAAGGCAATGGCGAAGGCAACGGAAACGGAAACGG
>NZ_JRGN01000027.1 GCF_000775575.1 Planococcus sp. CAU13 | reverse complement strand
GCAGTGACGGCGCTTGCGCCGGAGCGAAGCTAGTCCTGAGACCCCACAGGGAGCGCAGCGAACGAGGAGGCTCAGGCAGCTCCCCGCGGAAAGCGTCCGTCTGACGCGAAATGATGATAGAAGTCTAGCTTTCTCTACAATATAAAAAAGCAGAAACGGGATTGTCCGTTTCTGCTTTTTGCTGTTCTTATATAAATTGAATTATTCTGCGTCGAGCTGGATTACATTGGCAGCCTGTGGACCACGATTTCCATCAATAATCTCGAATGAGACGGGTTTGCCTTCCTGCAGGGTGCGAAAACCCTCACCAACAATCCCTGTAAAATGGACGAACACGTCATCGCCATCGTTATACTCAATAAAACCATAACCCTTTTCCGCGTTAAACCATTTAACTGTTCCCTGGTGCATGCACGTTCCCCCTTGGTATTGAGTACTTTCGTGGTACCATTAAGATAGTAATAATGGATGGCTTATACTATACACGAACCCTAGGGAACCGTCAATTTCACAAAGGAGCGGACATATGACACAACAGATTATCGAGAAATGCAGGACTCAGGTAAAAGCGGTTTATGACACATTCGATTCGAGCCATGACTGGCAGCACATCGAACGGGTTCTCAGCAATGCCGAAAAGATAATGGAAAAGGAGCCGGCTGACCGCTTTCTTGTCGAGCTTGCCATTCTGCTGCATGACGTATCGGACCCGAAATACAAACGGCATGACGAAAACCCCGAAATGGATATTCTTCAGTCGCTTGAGCTGCCGGAGGATCAGCGCAACAAGATAACCGATATCATCCGGCAGGTTTCATTTGGAGGCGGCAATGGTGAAGCACCGGCGACTATGGAAGCGAAAATCGTACAGGATGCCGACCGGCTGGATGCGATCGGTGCAGTTGGGATTGCCCGGACGTTCGCATTCGGCGGTTCGAGAGGCCGCAAATTATATGATTGGGGCGAAGAACCGAGAAAAAAGATGACCGAAGAGGAATACCGCAGCAAGCCTACAAGCAGCGCAACTCATTTTTACGAAAAACTGCTGCTGCTGAAAGAGCGCATGACCACGGAGACTGGAAAGCAAATAGCTGATGAACGGCATCAATATATGCTATCCTTTTTAGAGCAACTTAAAAAAGAAACGGATGGTAATGCATGAGCCACTTAAATATTACGAAACTGACCAAAACGGTCGGAGCAAAAACCTTGTTCAAAGATGTAGAATTTTCATTGTACCCGGGAGACCGTGCCGGACTGATCGGAGTCAACGGCACGGGCAAGTCGACGCTCATGTCGATTATTGCAGGAGAAATGGAAGCGGATTCGATTGTGATGGATCATCCGAAAAAATACGAAATCACGTATTTGAAGCAGGAGCCGGAATTCGATGAAACGCTGACTGTGCTGGAAACAGTTTTCTCCGGCGAGTCGCCGATCCTGCAGCTTAACCGCTCCTATGAAGAAGCGCTGAAAAACATGATGGTCGACTCCAGTTCAACGGAACTGCAGGAAGAACTGATGAAAATCCAGGAAGGCATGGAACGCGAGAATGCCTGGGACATCAACGCGCTTGCCAAAACGGCGCTTACTAAACTGGGCATTGATATGTATGACCAGCCGATCGGTGAATTATCGGGCGGGCAGCGGAAACGCGTGGCACTTGCCAAAGCCCTGATTGAGCCGGCTGACCTTATTCTATTGGATGAGCCTACGAACCATCTGGATGCTATTTCCACTGAATGGCTGCAGGAAACATTGCTGCGAATGAATTCAGCTATGCTGTTCGTGACGCATGACCGGTATTTCCTTGACGCCGTGTCGACACATATCTTCGAAATTGCCGATCAGACGATGTATACGCATAAAGGAAATTACGGCGATTATCTGGAAAACAGAGCCGTGCGCGAAGAAATGGCTGCCGCGTCGCAGCAGAAACTTGAAAACCGTTTCCGTTCGGAACTGAAATGGATCCGCCGCGGGGCAAAAGCGCGTTCGACAAAACAAAAAGCGAGAATCCAGCGCTTTGATGAAATAAAAGAAAATGTCCAAAAAGAAAATGACAACACATCGCTTGAACTGTCGATGCAGAGCCAGCGCCTCGGCAAGAAAATCATCGAAGGACAGAATGTCGGCATGTCATTCGGCGACAAGCACATCTTCAGCGGATTTGACTTCCTGCTTCAGGGCGGCGACCGCATCGGCATCGTCGGACCGAATGGTGCAGGCAAATCGACGCTGATGAAACTCATCGCAGGGGATTACGAACCGACCGAAGGGAAACTGGAATACGGCAGCACAGTGAAAATCGCCCATTTCACGCAGCATCTTCCGGAGATGAACGAAAATCAGCGAATGATTGAATATATTCAGGAAATATCCAATGACTATGAAGCGGAAAAAGGGGTTCGTCTGTCTGCCACGCAGATGCTCGAGCGTTTCCTGTTTCCTTCAAACGCACACGGCACGCAGATCGGCAAATTATCCGGCGGAGAACGCAAACGACTGTATCTGCTGAAACTGCTGATGGAACAGCCGAACATCCTGCTGCTCGATGAGCCGACAAATGATCTCGATATTCAGACGCTCGGCGTCCTTGAAGATTTCCTGGAGAAATTTCCCGGTGTCGTGCTGATGATTTCGCATGACCGCTTTTTCCTGGACCGCATCGCGCATAAACTGTGGACGACGGGCACAGGGCGCATCGAAGAATACCAGGGGCTTTATTCGGAATTTATCAAAGAAAAGCAAAGTCCAGTAACCCATGACTATAAAATTCCGGTTGAAGCGTTGACGCCGGAAAAGCCGAAAGCTGAAGCGAAAACAGCACCGAAAAAGAAAATGACTTACAAGGAACAGCAGGAATACGCCGTGATTCTGGAAGACATTTCTTCATTGGAGTCTAAAATTGAAGAACTTGAGAAAGAGATGGCGGCAGCCGGAGCGGATTACGATAAAGTGCGGACGCTGACCGAGGAAATCGATGAGCTGACCAAACAGTACGACGCCAAAATTGACCGCTGGACCTACCTTCAGGAACTGGCGGAAGTCTGAACCGAATAAATTCAGGGGGGATTTTTTGTGAAAATCAAAACGATTGAACCTACACCAAGCCCGAACACGATGAAAGTCATAATAGACCAGGAATTGCCGTTTGGCAAAAGCCATAATTACAATCGGGATAATCAGGACACAGCACCAAAGGAAATCCAAAATATCCTGGCGATAGAAGGCGTAAAAGGCGTCTATCATGTGGCGGATTTTCTCGCAGTCGAGCGCATTGCCAAGTTTGGGTGGGAAAATATTCTGGCGGATGTCAGAAAAGCACTCGGAGAAGACAGTGGCAGCAGTGAACCCGAAATAGAGCTGGATGAACATTACGGCGAAGTATATGTCCACGTTCAGGAATTCAAAGGTATTCCGCTTCAGGTGAAAGTTTTTGACAACAGCTCGGAAGAACGGTTTGGCATGCCGGAACGTTTCGTGACCGCGATGAACATCGTCATGGATCCGACGGAAGAAAATTACCTGCTTCAGCGCAAATGGGCAGATTACGGTGTCCGTTACGGTGAAAAAGATGAAATCGGCCGGAGCGTGGTCGAAGAAATCGAAGCGGCTTATCCACAGGAGCGGCTCGATGCACTGACGCAGACCAAAGATGCTGAAAAAACAGAAGCAGTGTCACGCGGACGCAAAGTGACTCCGGAGGAATTCGATGTGCCGGAATGGGAAATCCGATTCCAGCTGCTTGATCAGATGATTGAAGCCGAGGTGGAAGATTTGCCGCTCCTGGGCCTTGCGTTGGATGATGAGAAAATGTCCATCCGCAGACAGGCTGCCATCTATCTTGGAGACATTGAAGATAAAGCGGTTGTTCCGTATGTCGAGCGGGCGATGAAAGACAAAAGCTGGGCGGTCCGGAGAACGGCAGGCGACACCATCAGTGATCTGGGCTTTGAAGAATTTGAACCGATCATGATCGAAACGCTGAAAGACAAAAACAAGCTTGTCCGCTGGCGTGCAGCGATGTTCCTGTATGAAACAGGAACTGAAGCGGCACTGCCTGCTTTAAAAGAGGCAGAAGACGATCCCGAATTTGAAGTGAAGCTGCAGATAAAAATGGCGATTGCCAGAATTGAACAAGGTGAAGAAGCGGAAGGATCTGTCTGGAAACAGATGACTGAAGCGCGTCAGGCAATGAAAGATCAAAAATAAATTTTGAAGACAGTTTTTTAGCCAGCGGCTCCCATGCCGCTGGCTATTTTTATTGGAACAAAACTTCAGGTTGTCGATGGCCGATGTTTCCCGGGAATCAGAAAGAGGTATTAGCTTTTGAAACAGTATTATTTTAGACAGGCTAATTCAAGGAGGGGTTTTTAATGGAAGGAAATATCTTTTCGATAGAGATAATCTGTCAGGGGAAATATGAGTCGTGGGAATTCAAAAACGAAGTTGCAAGGGATGAATTGTTCAATAAAATACTGGAGCGCTTCAGGCAGCATGCCATAATGGACAAAGAAAGTGAGATCGATGATACGCGCATCCTGCAATTATCCGCGACCAGCCTGAAAATCAAGGAAGACGGCCAAGTTGATCAGCAGGTGCCCTATGAATGGTACGAGGCCGACCAGTTCGAAACGATACTCGGCTACATCAATAATGAATATCCGAAATATTAAAAACGCTTTTGAATGAAATCATCGCGGTATTCCGTTAGAATGAAAGTGGGAACTCCCTAAAGATACGTGAGGGCATTATAAACTAAGGTGGTAAAATATATGAATGCATACGACGAGTATATGAAAGGCATTGTCACACCAATGCGCAAAGAATTGACGGATCACGGTTTTAAAGAATTGCTGACACCGGATGAAGTCAACGAACATGTCACTGAGGCTTCCGGCATCACGCTTGCAGTCATCAACTCTGTCTGCGGCTGCGCCGCCGGCCTGGCACGTCCAGGAGTTATTGAAGCGCTGAACAGCACCGATGCGAAGCCTGATCATCTGGTCACCGTTTTCGCCGGCCAGGACAAAGAAGCGACAGCGCAGATGCGCAGCTATTTTGAAGATGTGCCTCCTTCTTCGCCGTCGATCGCGGTATTGAAAGACGGGCAGCTTGCTCATTTCATTCCACGCGAACAGATCGAAGACCATTCTGTCGATCATATCCGCGATCAATTGGTGCAGGCCCTCGAGCAGGTCGCCGAATAATGAAAACAATTGTCACGACTGCATACCGGCCAACTGAAAAAAACATTGCGGAAGCCCGGGGGATTGCCGAAACGCTGGATATCACATTCATCGAGCGCAATAAGCGGTCGATCGAAACTGTGCATATGGACGAACAATCGGATGTCATCGTGGCGATGAAGGAACGGCTGGAGCTTTACCCATTGGGTAAGGCGGAGCCGTTCTTTTTTCATCCGAATTCAGCGGCTTTCCGGACGAAACGGCCATTGGCACAGGATCCATTGATCGAAGTGTCGGGTCTTCAGCCCGGAGACAGTTTCCTCGATTGCACGTTGGGCATGGCTTCCGACGCCATAACCGCATCGCAGTGGGTTGGGGCCGATGGAAAAGTAGTAGGCTGCGAGAGCAACCCGAATATTGCTTTTATCATTCAGGAGGGGCTTCAGCGATACCAGGCGATGCCGCATCTGACTGGAGCCATGAAGAGGATACAGGTGATGCCGATGGACTGCATCGAATTTTTGAAAACGCTGGTGGACGGCAGTTTCGATGTCGTTTATATGGATCCCATGTTTACGGAGGAAATAAAGGAAGCATCCAATTTCTCGCCGGTGCGCAGTGCAGCCAATATGGGCCAGCTGACAGAGGAATGGATAGCGGAAGCGAAAAGAGTCGCAGTGAAAGCGGTGGTGCTGAAAGCCCATTTCCGCTCGGAAGATTTTGAGAGGTTTGGATTTACCCGGCGGGTCCGGCCGAATACAAAATTTCACTACGGTGCCATCAAATTCACGGATAATGACAAAATCCTCTCCTGATAGCCAGGAGAGGATTTTTTTGACGAGAAAATCAGTCAGTAAAGCTTAGTGATGTCAGATACCCGAGCATGAGCAGGAGACCTAGGCCGATCAGAATTGAAGCATCCATGAAAAATTCCTCCTTTTCAAAAAAACAGCGCATAATTGCTGTATTTATTGTACAATGAATTTCAAGAAGATGAAACCTTTACCATGTTAATTCGTATAATTAAACAAAGATGTTTACAAATTGTTCGAAATTGAAGGTGAATGAGATGAAAAATTGGTGGCATAAATCACTGGTGGTCGCTGTTGCTGTCCTGACTCTCGGCATGATTCCCCCGAACCATACCATTTGGGAAAACCTGCTCGAAGACAAGACGGAACTCAAAACCCATGCCGGAAAAAGTCCGAATACTCAAACTACATATGATTGGCTGGATCCATCCGAATTCTATTACAGCAATCCCTCCATACTGGAGACCATTCATCAGACGGCCGAAGAACAGGCGTACGTCAAATTTGGTTCGCGCATCGGCCCGGTGATCGAAGATGAATTCAAAAACGAAATCCTGCCGAACATCCAGCAGGCAATCGATCTTCATCTGGCACAGGTGGATGCGGACAGTCTCCGCAGACTGGCTATTTCGCAAAAGCCTTCGGGAGATCATTCCGAAAAGATATTTCATATTTACGACACAGAAACCAATAAGGATAAAATCCGTTTCCATGTAAGGACGGAAAAGAAGCCGCAGGAAGGGTATTACTTCAATTTCCATTACCATCTGGAGGATGATGATTTCCAGCAGCACATCACATTAGGCGATATTTACTGGTCGAAAAACACACCGCCGAAATGGCTCTCGTAAAACCGTTATATTTATAACGGTTTTTTTGTTATGATTAAACGTATAATGGAGGCGAATAAATAATGAAACAATACTTGGATCTATGTGAACATATACTTGAGAACGGCGCAAAGAAAGAAGACCGCACCGGTACAGGCACCCTGAGCATTTTCGGCTATCAGATGCGCTATAATCTTGCAGAAGGTTTCCCGCTGATGACGACGAAAAAAACCGCTTTTCGCCTGATCGTTTCGGAACTGCTGTGGTTTTTGAAGGGCGATACCAATGTCAGGGCGTTGATTGCGGAGAATAACCATATCTGGGATGAATGGGCATTCGGGCAATGGGTGTCGAGCAGTGAATACGATGGCCCCGATATGACGGATTTCGGCCGACGCGCTCAAAAAGACGGCGAATTTGCCATTCTTTACAAAGAACAGATGGGGGTTTTTCATAAAAAAATCCTTGAAGATGCAGCGTTTGCTGAAAAATATGGTGACCTGGGACCTGTCTACGGCAAACAATGGCGTTCATGGCAAACTACTACCGGAGAAACGATCGACCAATTGAAAAATGTGATTGAATCCATCAAAAAAAATCCGGACTCCCGCCGGCACCTCGTGACCGCCTGGAATCCGGAATTTGTCGAAGATATGGCTTTGCCGCCATGCCATACGATGTTCCAATTCTATGTGGCAGACGGCAAATTATCGTGTCAGCTTTATCAGCGCAGCGCCGATGTATTTTTGGGTGTTCCTTTTAATATTGCATCATACGCCTTGCTGACACATTTGTTAGCACGCGAATGCGGCCTGGCAGTCGGGGACTTCGTCCATACGACAGGAGATACGCATCTTTACCTGAACCATCTTGAACAGGTGAAGGAACAGCTCAGCCGGACACCGAAAAAATTGCCGGTACTCCAGATTAATGAAGACGTCGAATCGATTTTTGATCTGACATTGAACGATATCAGCATTGAAGGCTATGACCCGCATCCGCGGATTTCGGCACCAGTCGCCGTTTAGGAGGTAGAATGATGATTTCATTGATGGTGGCACATGATCCCAACCATGTCATTGGACGGAACAATCAATTGCCGTGGCATATACCGGAAGATCTTGCTTATTTTAAAAAACATACGATCGGCAAAGGCATTGTAATGGGCCGCAATACGTACGAGTCGATCGGCCGTCCGCTCCCGAAGCGCCGCAATATTGTTGTGAGCCGCAACAGGGAATTGAAGATTGAAGGGACGGACATCGTCCATTCGATCGAAGACGCTGTTAAACTGGCGCAGGAAGTCCATGAGGAAGTGATGATCATCGGAGGGGAACAGATCTTCAGAACGGTGCTGCCTGAAGCGGACCGCCTCTATATCACATTGATCCATCAGGAATTCGAGGGAGACACATTCTTTCCTGACTACGGAGAAGGCTGGGAACTTACTTCCGAATCTGAACGCCTTGAATCCGGCGGTGTGCCATTCAGTTATTTGATATTTGATCGCAAAGGCGGAGAAACGGCAGATGCTTAGCACAATCAGAACCTTTTCCTTTCTTTTCGGCTATCTGCCCGTTGCGGCGCTGAAGCTGAGAAGTTTTCAAAAAAAGAAGCCCCAAATGACCATCGAAGAATATGATCGGTTGATTCATACAGAACCCCAAAAATGGGCTTCGGAAATCATGAAACGCACCGGAAGCAGAGTGGCGGTCACCGGCCTTGATGTTCTGCCGGCTGGGCCGGTTCTGTTCGTCAGCAACCACGAAGGGAATTTTGACATACCGGTCATCCTTTCGAGCATCCCGAAGCCTTTTGGTTTTATTTCGAAAAAAGAAGTGAAAAAGTTTCCGGTCATACCGGTTTATATGGAAGATATGAATTGTGTCTTCATTGACCGCACCGATCGGAGAAGTGCTCTGAAATCGATTTCGGATACAGCAGAGAAATTAAAAGAAGGCCATTCCATCCTGATTTTTCCTGAAGGCACACGCAGCAAAGGCACCGGCATCGGCGAGTTTAAGGCAGGTTTCATGCGCATCGCGGCTGATGCGGGAGCGCCGATAGTACCACTTGCGATCAAAGGCACAGCGGATATCATGGAGAAAAACAATAATAAGATCAGACCGGCTAAAGTGTCGCTGCAGGTGCTCGAACCGATTCTGCCTGAAACGTATGCCGCCCTGCCTTCAAAAGAGGCGATCCGCATTATCCATGGCATGATTGCAAAGGCGCTTGATGAGCAGTCTTAATAGTTGCCATGCATCCTTTATGTTTTTAGAATAGGAAATAAGGTATATAAAGAAGAAGGAAGTGATGGCATGTCAAGGATTCACATAGTAACGGATTCGACTTCGGATCTGCGCCAGGAAGTATTGAAGGAATTGGATGTGCACATGGTGCCGTTATCCATCCAGATTGGGGATAAAACCTATTTGGACCGGGTTGATCTTGAACCGGAGCCATTTTTGGAGCTTATGGCAAAATCGGATGAACTTCCGAAAAGTTCACAGCCGGCTCCCGGTGTGTTTAAAGAACTTTACGACGAGCTCGGCAAAGACGGCGGCCAGGTTTTATCCATCCATATGACCGGCGGAATGAGCGGTACAGTCGAATCCGCCCGCGCTGCTGCAGAACTGACGGATACCGATGTGACAGTCATTGATTCCCGTTATATTTCCTATGCGCTTGCTTTCCAGGTGATTGAAGCTGCCCGTATGGCGAAAAATGGAAACTCGATGGAAGAAATCGTCGCGCGCGTCGATGAAATCAGACGCAATACTAAATTATATGTCGTTGTCGACACTTTGGACAATTTGGTCAAAGGCGGCCGTATCGGCAAAGGCCGCGCGATGGTTGGATCGTTTCTGAAGATCAAACCGATTGCCTCGCTTGATGACGGAGAATATACCCCGGTCGCGAAGGCGCGCAGCCATAAAAAAGTGGTCGATTATCTGTATGAAGATTTTATTGAACGTACAAAAGGCAAGATCGTCAAAGGAGTGGGCCTTGTGCATGCAAATGGCCTGGCCATGGCTGAACCGCTGCGCCAGCGTATAATCGACTCCGGTTTCACGGATACCAAATTTGATTTCACGACTCCGGTCATTTCAACCCATACGGGGATCGGCGCAATCGGATTCATGTTTTATACTGAATAAATCGAAAAGCGGAAGCGCCTGGTCAGCTCTGACAGGTATAAGGCGAACCAGC
>NZ_JRGN01000331.1 GCF_000775575.1 Planococcus sp. CAU13 | reverse complement strand
TAAGGGCGAACTGTAAATTGGTATCTCGCGACCATAATAAGCGGGCAACAGAGGTGACACATTGTGTCACCTTTTTTGTTTAGGGGGAATCGATGAAGTTCTATAGACTGAAAGACGACTACATTACATACTTAAAAGGCATTGACAGCAATGTGGAAGATAATTATGGGGAGAAAAAGGCGTATATCGGCATCGTCCTGACCATCGGCCTACATAATTATTTCGCGCCGCTTTCTTCCCATAAACCGGCACATGACCGAAGAAAAAAGAACGATACCTTCTTCCGTGTGAAAGACCGGACGGATGAAACGAATAAGCTGGCCATCATCAAACTAAACAACATGGTACCGGCGTTGCCGACCGAAATCGAAGAGATGATCTTCAGTAATGAACGGCCGGATTATGCCCAGCTGCTGCAGAAGGAATATGAATACATCCTGTCCCATCAAGAGCAGATTACGAAGCAAGCGGCCCGCCTCTATGAACGGGTTGTGAAGAAAAAGCAATCTTTCTTCGTCGATCAGTGCCTGGATTTTGCAGCGTTGGAACAGGGATACCTGAATTACAATAAATCCTGATTCAATCACAGGCAGTGAGCGCCGTTACCGTTAATAACAAGCAAGACCGACCAGGTATCTCTGGCCGGTCTTTTTTTTTATGCCCAAAAAGACCTCGCCCAAGCAATGCGAGAGAATCTTACAGAAATGAAAAATAAATCCATATAGTTCTATAAACCTTAAGTCTTTCTATTCTATACGGTTTCTTGGAAGAAAAGATTCAGCTGAAAAGTTTTTAGAAATTATTTCAATAAACGCTAAACATTTTCTGAAGCCCTCCGATAAAGATAGTGTAAGGAAGTTCAAACGGATTTGAACACCCTTGCAAAAACAAAAAAACATTACACGGAGGTAATACACAATGATTATCAATCACAACATCACAGCTTTAAACACGCACCGTCAATTGGGCTCTGCTTCTAGCGCTCAAGCGAACAGCATGGAAAAGTTATCATCGGGTCTTCGCATCAACAGCGCGAAAGATGATGCAGCTGGTCTTTCGATTTCTGAGAAAATGCGTGGGCAGATTCGCGGTTTAGAACAAGCTTCTCGAAATGCTCAAGATGGGATTTCTATGATGCAAACTGCTGAAGGTGCATTAAATGAAACTCACGATATTCTGCAGCGTATGCGTGAACTTTCTAACCAAGCAGCTAACGGAACTGCAACAGATGCCGATCGTGCAGCTATGCAAGATGAGTTAAATAATTTAACGACTGAAATTAACCGTATTGGTAATACAACTGAGTTTAACACTCAGAAAGTATTAAACGGCGGAATTGGTTCAAATGATGGCGAAAAATTAACAAAAGCTACACAAGCAACTGTAACAGGAGTTGCAATTGCCGCTGCTACACCAGCAGGTGCAGGAGATATTACACCAGCTGCAGCATTAACTATTGCTGATGGAGCTAAAATAACGGTAGATGGAAAAACTTTTGATGTAGGTGACCATACAATTGGTACTGATTCGTCTACGGCTACTGACAACGCTAAAGAATTAGCGACAAAGTTAAATGAAATTACTTCAGGCGGGGTTAAGTTATCAGAATTGGTTGATATTAAAGTTAGTGCAGATAATGAACTTATATTCACAGCTAAATCTTCTGGCTCTACTAGTGAAGTGAAAATTTCGGGAACGGCGACTGGTCTAGGATTTGCTAATCCAACAAGTGCTACAGGAAAACCTTCTACAATTGAAAGAGCAGGTATTCAAGCGACCGATGCATTAGGTGCAGGTGCAGCAGATAATACTATTGTTGCGAATTCAACTTTTAAATTAACTGTAGGAAATGAAAGTGCAGTTGAAGTAACATTAAAAGAAGGTAAAACCTACGATACTGACAATACAGATAAAAATGTAGCGAAAGCAGCTATGAATGATTTAGTTAAAGATTTAAACGCTGCTTTACAAGAAGCTGGTATGTCAGACAAAGTTACTGCTTCATTATCTGCAGATAACAAAGTTCAATTTGTTTCCGAATCTGGTAAAGACATCTCCTTTACGGAAGGAACAAACGCTCCGCTTGCAGCTATTGGAGTAGATGGTACAGAGACTATTGGCAACATCCAGCAAGTAACAGGACCAGGAGCACAAGGTTCTGGATTCAATACAAAGTTCCAAATTGGTGCTAATACTGGCCAATCAATGTCTTTGAATATCAGTGATATGCGTTCAGCTGCATTAGGTATTACAGGAAATGCAGGACAATCTGGATTTACAGCTTCTACATCAGTGACTAACGGTACAAATGATATTAAAGCGGAGGCGGCTTTAAATATCTCAAATAAAGAAGATGCTTCTAAATCAATTGAAGTTATCGATAAAGCTATTGCTCTTGTATCATCTGAGCGCGGCAAGCTAGGTGCTATGCAAAACCGTTTAGATCATACAATCAATAACTTAGCAACATCTTCTGAAAACTTAACAGCAGCGGAATCACGCATCCGCGACGTTGATTATGCCGAAGCCGCGTAAGCGAGCAGAGGTACAGTCGTCCTAACTGGTAACGGTTAGCGATTACGATCGGGTGAATTGCTGGAAACCCCTTATAGCTTTTATTGCCACAACGCAGTTGGAAACGGCAGACGTGACGGTTCGAAAAAATAAAAGATTGGGCAATCAGCAGCCAAGCTCCTGT
>NZ_JRGN01000341.1 GCF_000775575.1 Planococcus sp. CAU13 | reverse complement strand
GCCGCTCTCATTGGCGACTTTATAAATATAACATGTCTGACAAGCTGCGTCAACCCAAAACTTCAAAAGCTTTCAATTTGGCCGATTTGTTTTCAGCAATTATTTTTCAGCGTAATTGCAAAATAATTGCGTCAATAAAAACCGGCAAAAAAAGAACCCGCAAAATTTTCAGCGGGTTCCCAAAATTTATTCTTCGTCTTCTTCAGGCATTTCTTCAACCTTTTCTTCTTCGTCGTTAAGCACGATTTCATCTTTGGCATAAACGTCTGCTTCGGCACTTTCTTCTATAAGAAGATCGTCAACATCGCCTTCAGTTGTTTCTTCAGGCAAATCAATATCTTTCTTCACTTTCGCGACAGTCGCCACAATTTCGTCTTCGCCCAGACGGATCAGACGGACGCCTTGAGTGCTTCGGCCGGTGATGGAGATATCATTGACATCCATACGGATCAGAACACCGTTTACTGTTATCAGCATGATATCTTCTGTGCCACTAACAGTGCGAACTGCTACGAGCGGTCCATTCTTATCAGTGATCTGGCATGTTTTGATACCCATACCGCCACGGGACTGCACACGGTATTCGGCTTCTTTTGTCTGTTTGCCGTAACCGTTCTCCGTAATGACCAGAACATTGTCTTCAGGATCCAATATTTCCATGCCGACGACCTGGTCGCCTTCACGAAGCCGAATCCCGCGGACGCCGCTTGCTGTGCGTCCCATGCTGCGGATATCTGTTTCCGGGAACCGGATCAATGCGCCGTTACGGGTTCCGATAACCATTTCTTTCGTGCCGTCTGTCAGTTTGACTGAAATCAGCTCATCTTCCTCACGCAGGCCAATGGCAATCAACCCGTTCTGGCGGATGTTGGCGAAATTCGTTACCGGCGTGCGTTTGCTGATACCGTCACGGGTGGTGAAGAAGAAGAAAGCATCTTCTTTGAATTCTTCGACGCGAATTACTGCCGTGACTTTTTCGTCTTTGCCGATTTCCAAAAGGTTCACCAAAGGTAAGCCTTTTGCCGTACGGCCATATTCAGGAATCTGGTAGCCTTTTTTGCGGTAGACTTTCCCTTTACTCGTGAAGAACAGGATCGTGTCATGAGTAGAGGTATATAGAAGATGTTCAACAAAATCGTCTTCATTAGTACCCATTCCCTGTACGCCGCGTCCCCCGCGTTTCTGGCTGCGGTAAGTGTTTGCAGGCAAACGTTTGATATAGCCGTTGTGAGTCAGGGTCAGAACTGAATCTTCACGCGGGATCAAATCTTCATCCTCGAACATTTCAGTGCCGCCTGTTGTGATTTCCGTTCTTCTTTCATCGCCGAAGCGCTCTTTGATCTCCGTCATTTCCTCACGGATGATTTCAACGATCCGGTGATCATTCGCCAGGATTTCACGAAGATCTTCAATCAATTTCACTAATCCTTGGTATTCATCTTCTATCTTATCGCGCTCCAGACCTGTCAGGCGCTGAAGGCGCATATCAAGGATCGCCTGTGATTGGCGTTCTGAAAGGTTAAAGTCGTTCATCAGACCATTGCGGGCTTCTTCGGCCGTCTGAGATCCACGGATCAATGCAATAATGGCATCGATATGGTCAAGCGCAATGCGTAATCCTTCAAGGATATGCGCGCGGTCTTCCGCTTTTTGTAAATCGAATTGCGTACGGCGGCGGATAACCACTTTTTGATGTTCCAAATAATGGAATAAAACTTCGCGCAAACTTAAAACTTTCGGATGTCCATCTACAAGAGCCAGCATGTTGATACCGAAACTTGTCTGCATTGCCGTCTGCTTGTATAAGTTATTCAGAAGCACATTGGCGCTTGCATCGCGGCGAACTTCGATAACGACGCGCATACCGTTGCGGTCAGATTCATCGCGCAAATCTGTAATGCCGTCGATTTTCTTATCGCGCACCAATTCAGCAATTTTTTCAATCAAACGGGCTTTATTGACCTGGAATGGCAATTCATGGATCAGAATCGTTTCGCGGCCATTCGGTTTAGTTTCAATTTCTACTACGGAACGGATCATCACCGATCCTTTACCTGTTTCGTAAGCACGGCGGATACCGCTCCGCCCCAGAATAATACCGCCTGTCGGGAAATCAGGTCCCGCCATATGTTCAAGGAGCTCTTCCGTTGTGATAGCTGGATTTTCCGCCAGTGCAAGCACAGCATCGATTGTTTCCCCGAGGTTATGGGGAGGAATATTCGTAGCCATACCTACGGCAATACCGGAAGTTCCGTTTACCAGCAGGTTCGGGAAACGGGCTGGAAGAACGACCGGCTCTTTTTCCTGGCCGTCGTAGTTTTCTCTGTAGTCAATCGTATTCTTATTCAGGTCACGCAACAGTTCCATCGCGATCTTCGACATTCTTGACTCGGTATAACGCATGGCAGCTGCCGCGTCTCCGTCCACAGAACCGAAGTTTCCGTGTCCATCAACAAGCATGTAGCGGTAGCTGAAATCCTGCGCCATCCGTACCATCGTCTCGTAAACTGCGCTGTCGCCGTGCGGGTGGTATTTGCCGATTACATCCCCGACGATACGTGCGGATTTTTTATAGGCTTTATCGGAAGTGATTCCGAGATCGAACATCGAATAAAGAATGCGGCGATGGACCGGTTTCAACCCATCACGAACATCGGGCAAGGCACGGGAAACGATAACGCTCATCGCATAGTCCAAAAAAGATGTGCGCATTTCCGTGCTTATGTTTATTTCTTCAACTCCACTGCTAGGCCTTTCCGCCATTTCCGCAGCCTCCTCTCACCTGTATCACCTTAGACATCCAAATTCTTAACATAACGTGCGTTTTCTTCGATGAAATTCCGACGAGGTTCCACGTCATCTCCCATAAGAATATGGAAAGTTTCATCTGCCGTCATGGCATCGTTCAATGTAACCTGAAGCAATGTGCGGACATCCGGATCCATTGTCGTATCCCAAAGCTGCTCGGCATTCATCTCACCAAGCCCTTTATAGCGCTGGACGTTCGGTTTTGGATTGCTCGACAGATTTTCCAAGGCGTCTTTCAATTGTGCATCTGTATAAACATACTCAACATGCTTGCCTTGTTTAATCTGGAATAAAGGCGGCTGAGCGATGTAGATATAGCCTGCTTCGATCAACGGCCTCATATAGCGGAAGAAGAATGTTAAAAGCAGCGTACGGATGTGTGCGCCGTCGACATCGGCGTCGGTCATGATGACGACTTTGTGATAGCGGGCTTTTTCAATATTGAACTCTTCCCCGATACCGGTTCCGAGTGCTGTGATGATATTGCGGATCTCTGCGTTTGATAAAATTTTATCCAAACGGGCTTTTTCAACGTTCAAAATTTTACCGCGCAATGGCAGGATCGCCTGGAAATGGCGGTCACGGCCAGATTTTGCCGAACCTCCCGCTGAGTCACCCTCAACAATGTAGATTTCACTGATTTTCGGATCGCGAGAAGAACAGTCCGCCAGTTTGCCGGGCAGGCTTGAAACTTCCAGCACCGATTTACGGCGTGTAAATTCGCGCGCTTTTTTGGCAGCCAGTCGCGCATGTGAAGCCATAATGCCTTTTTCAACTATTTTTCTTGCTACAGCTGGATTTTCAAGCATGAACCGCTCAAATCCGCCGGTGAACAAGTTATTGACAATGGTGCTGACTTCGGTGTTGCCCAGTTTCGTTTTCGTTTGCCCTTCGAATTGAGGATCAGGGTGTTTAACAGAAATGATGGCCGTCAACCCTTCCCTTACGTCATCCCCGGTCAAGTTCACATCTGCATCTTTCAGCATGCCGTTTTTGCGACCATAATCATTGATGACACGCGTCAACGCCGTCTTAAAGCCGGATTCGTGTGTTCCGCCTTCGTGAGTATTGATGTTGTTCGCAAATGAAAAGATGTTCGCTGCGTAGCCGGCATTATACTGCATAGCCACTTCAACGTTGATGCCTTCTCTTTCCGCTTCCACGAAAATCGCTTCTTCATGGATCGGATCTTTTGTTTTATTTAAATGTTCGACGTAGGATTTGATCCCGCCCTCGAAATGGTAAGTCTTCTCTTTTTCTTCGCCGTCGCGCTCATCGGCAACGATGATTTTCAGGCCTTTATTCAAATAGGCAAGTTCGCGCAAACGGTGGTCGAGAATGTCGAATTCATAGACAGTCGTTTCCTTGAAGATGTCGCCGTCCGCTTTGAAGCGGATGGTCGTTCCTGTATGGTCGGATTCACCGATGACATTCAATTCCTCCGTCACCGCTCCGCGTTCGAATTTGATGTAATGGCGCTTTGAATCACGGTTAACGTAAACTTCCGTAACCTCCGACAAAGCGTTTACAACTGACGCACCCACTCCGTGAAGCCCGCCGGACACTTTGTATCCGCCGCCGCCAAATTTACCGCCGGCATGCAGTACCGTCATGATGACTTCGACCGCCGGGCGCCCCATTTTTTCCTGCATATCGACCGGAATCCCGCGTCCGTTATCTTCGACACGAATCCAGTTGTCCTGTTCAATAGTCACTTTGATCTCGTCGCAATGACCGGCAAGTGCTTCATCGATACTGTTATCGACAATTTCCCATACTAAATGGTGAAGGCCCCGTGAGCCTGTCGAACCGATATACATCCCCGGTCTTTTGCGGACTGCTTCCAATCCTTCCAGAACCTGGATTTGATTGGCGCCATACGATTGCTTTAGTTCGTTTTCTTCCATAGCCATTCCATTCACCTGCTCTTCCTTACAACATTTCTGTTTCCCATAGCACACTGTAATTGACTGTAATTCAAATTTTTCTCATTAGAAGCCGCTGCCGCACAAAAACGCCGCCATATACAATAAATGCCCGATGACGGCCTGACGTTCAGCTATTCGGATAAATTTTGCAGCTGTTTCCTATTCACTCTTTGACCGTGCCTTTTGTTACTTCAAAGAGGCGGGCACTTTGAATCGTTTCATGCTGGATGCCGTCGACACTGGTCGTGGTTACAAAAGTCTGGACCGAACCGCGTATCGTATTGAGCAGATGGGACTGGCGGTAATCATCCAGTTCCGACAACACATCGTCCAGCAATAAAACCGGAGGCTCTCCCACTTCCTGTTTGATCAGCTCGATTTCAGCCAATTTCAAAGACAGGGCGGTCGTCCGCTGTTGGCCCTGTGAGCCGTAAGTCTGGACATCATAGCCATTGACGATGAATTGGAGTTCATCACGATGCGGACCGACAAGCGTTACGCCGCGGTCGATTTCCCGCTTTCTGACTTCCAGCAGTTTCTGCTGCAGAAAAGACGCCATTTCTTCGGCGCTCCAATCTGGATCCAAGCCACTGATCGGCTGGTAGCGGATTTCCAATTGCTCGAGACCGCGTGAAATTCCCTGATGGATCGGGGCTGCCCACTGTTGAAGAAGTTCCATGAAATGAAATCTTTTGCGGATAATTTTTACTGCCGCTTCTATAAATTGATCGGTATAGACATCGAACATCATGTCATTGATCGATTGTTTTCCGTAATGCTGCTTTAATATATGATTGCGCTGTTTTAAAAGTTTTTGGTAATCCAGCAGATCGTGCAGATAGACCGGTGATATCTGGCCGATTTCCATATCAATAAAGCGGCGCCGTACCTGCGGGCTGCCTTTTACAAGATGCAGATCTTCCGGAGCGAACATGACGACGTTCAACTGGCCGATATAATTACTGAGCCTGCGCTGTTCCAGGTGATTGACTTTCGCCGTTTTGCCTTTTTTGGATAAGGTGATTTCAAGCGGCAATTTGCCGTATTTACGGTACACATCAGCTTTTATTTTACCATATTCTGCATCCCAGCGTATCAATTCCTTGTCGTTGGAAGAGCGATGGGACTTGGCCATCGACAGAACATAGAGTGCTTCCATGATATTGGTCTTGCCCTGCGCGTTCTCTCCTATAAAGACATTGATTTCCGGGGAAAACGACAGTTCCAGTTTTTCGTAATTGCGGTAATCCAGGAGCTCGAGACGGTCAATCCGCATCGAAGCTCATGCCTTCGGCGATTACGATGCGGAATTCCCCCACTTCTGGAATCGATACGGTATCTTCCGGACGCAGCTTTTTGCCTCTGCGGTTTTCCGGTTCTCCATTGACGAAAACTTCGTGTTCACTGAGGAACCATTTCGCCATTCCACCCGAACTGATCGTATCTGTCATTTTCAGTAATTGGCCCAATGTTATAAATTCCGTCTCAATACCGATTTCTTTCAAAATGCACTCATCCTTCTGTTTGTAGTCTATCCCTTTATTTTACCCTAAATACCCCCAAAAGTAAAAGAGGATAGCCTGTATGGGCTATCCTGAGGTGCTGATGGGTGTTTAATATGTTCGGACAGGAAGAATAAGCTGAAGAATCGAATCGTCCAGCGCCGATTTCAGAACGAACGGACGCATGGCACCTGTGAACTGAATAACGACATCCTGACCATCAATCGCTTTCAGCGCATCCATCATGAATTTCGCGCTGAATGAGATTTTCAGGTCTTCTCCTTCTATACTCTGTGCCTGAAGCTGCTCTTCGACTTTTCCGACTTCCGGAGAATTGGAAGAAACTTCAACATCATTTCCTTCTGATGCAGAAAAACGCACCACATTATTGCGTTCTTCGCGTGCGAGTAACGAAGCGCGGTCAATTGACTGCAGCAAAGAACGGCCGTTTACGGTAACAGTCGTTTTATATTCGGAAGGAATCAAACGGGATGTATCCGGATAATTGCCTTCTAGAAGCCGTGAGAAGAACAGAATATGCTTCGATTTGAAAAGCACCTGCTGATTGGTCATGACGATTTCAACCGGTTCTGATGTATCATCAAGAATTTTGTTCAGCTCATTCAGGCTTTTTCCTGGAATAACGACACTGTATTCGCCTTCCGGAAGTGTTTCCAAAGTCGTTTTGCGGCGTGCAAGGCGGTGGCTGTCAGTAGCGACGCAGACCAATTGCCCTTCTTTGACTTCCCAGTGGACGCCTGTCAATACAGGACGCGTTTCAGAACTGGATACCGCAAATACCGTTTCCCGGTTGATTGTCTTCAATAGATCCGCTGGAATGGTAAACAGCCGGTCATCCTGGATTTCAGGAAGCTGCGGATAATCCATTGCATCCAGCCCTATTAAATGGAACTCGGATTTGCCTGAGCGAATATGAGTCTGGAAGTTTCCGGTGATTTCGATTTCAACATCATTGGTCGGCAGTTTACGGATGATTTCCCCGAATACTTTTGCCTGGAGAACAATGCTTCCTCCCTGTGCGACACGGATGATCTGTTCGCCGTCTTCTTCAGCCGGGATGAATGTCTGGATGGTGATATCGGAGTCACTGCCCGTCAATCTCATTCCTTCAGCAGAAACGTCCATTTTGATCCCTGTCAGAATCGGAATGGTTGTTTTTGAACTGACTGCTTTCATTACATCGTTTAATCCTTCAACTAACCGTTCACGCATTATCTCGAATTTCATTCTCGAACCTCGCTTATATATATATTTTGTTTAAAGCTTTTAAAGTAATAATAGTAGTAGGGCCTGTGAATATGTGGATAAGCCCCTTTTTCTGAATCAGAACGGGTTATCCACATGTAGATAAGGTGTGTGTAAGCGTCTGCGTAAAACCGCCGCTTATCCACAGCCTTTTTTTTATTTCGTGAGTGCTTTTTTGATGTCCTGGACGTCCTGCTGGAGCTGCTGGTTGTCTTTCAGCATCGTCGAGATTTTTTCGTGGGCATGAATCACCGTTGTATGGTCGCGTCCCCCGAATTCTTCCCCGATTTTAGGCAATGAAAAATCAGTGAGCTCCCTGGAAAGGTACATGGCCACCTGTCTTGGATAAGCGATGTCTTTCGTCCGGCGCTTTGTCTTGAAATCTTCCAGTTTTACATTGAATTGATCGCCGACGGCATGCTGAATATCCAGAATCGTGATGACTTTCGGTTTGGCGTTCGGCATGATGTCCTTCAGCGCTTCTGCTGCAAGTTCGGCACTCATATCGCGGTTGATCAGCGACGAATACGCCACAACGCGAATCAAAGCCCCTTCAAGTTCGCGGATATTCGAATCGATGGAATTGGCGATATACGTCATGACATCGTTCGGGATATCGAGGCCATCCGCTTTCGCTTTCTTGCGCAGGATCGCAATGCGCGTTTCCAGGTCCGGCGGTGTAATATCCGTGATGAGTCCCCATTCGAAACGTGACCGCAGGCGGTCTTCCAGTGTCGGGATCTCTTTTGGTGGCCGGTCACTGGAGATGATGATCTGTTTGGATTCTTCGTGCAGTGTATTAAAGGTATGGAAAAATTCTTCCTGTGTCTGCTCTTTGCCGGCCAAAAATTGAATATCATCAATCAAAAGAATGTCGACACTCCGGTATTTATTGCGGAAATCGACGGTCTGGTTATCACGGATGGAGTTGATGAATTCGTTTGTAAATTTCTCCGACGACAAATAAACCACTTTGGCATTCGGGTTGTGTTCGAGGACATAATGTCCGATGGCGTGCATGAGGTGGGTCTTGCCAAGTCCTACGCCCCCGTAGATAAACAGCGGATTATATGCTTTTGCGGGAGCTTCGGCCACTGCAAGAGATGCAGCATGCGCGAAACGGTTGCCTGACCCAATTACAAACGTATCGAAAGTGTATTTGGGGTTAAGCATTCCCGGCAAAAACTCCTGCTGGTCATTCTGGCCCGGCTTAATGCGGGGTGCTGGAAGCTGAAAATCGTCCATGTCCTGATCTTTGGGCACAACAAATTTTATCAGCAGATCGTCGCCTGTCAGATCCGAAAGAATCCCCGTTATCAAATGGACGTAATGGTTTTCCAACCAGTCGCGCGCAAAGGAATTCGGAGCGGATATGGTGACAGTATCGCCCTGATAAGACAAAAGTTTTGTTGATTTTAACCATGTTTCAAAACTCGGTTTGGAGATTTTGGTTTCAACTTGGGCTAAGACACTCGACCAGATTTCGTCTAAGTGTTCCAATAGCTCTTCTCCTTTATATGTAAAATATTTTTTAAGTATATCATACACAAAGCCACAGCTTGTGGATAACATTCGTGAACAGGCTGGTGAATAACTATCCACACCTTACCCACAGATTGTGGATAAGTATTTTGCTATAAAAATTATCAACAAGTGAAAACAAGTTAATGTTACCAAAAATATGTAGACAATACAAGAGGTTCTTTCACTTATCCACATAACCGGAACAGCGCACAATGGAGCTATCCACATGCCGTTCCTATGTGCGGAACTTGTAGATAAGGGGTGTGGATAATTATTTTACAGAAAAAAATACTGCACAGCAAATCCGGAAAAAAATTTGGGGGATGTGGATAACATTATTATCAAAGAATAGTTGGACTGAGAATAAGATATTGACATTTGATACGGCCATCCATTATAATAGTCGAGACTGTCTTTAAGAAAAATAGTTAACTCTCATTTCAGGAGGTGTCACATATATGACATTGCGCACATACCAACCAAATAAACGTAAACACAGCAAAGTACACGGCTTCAGAGCACGTATGAGCACGAAAAACGGACGCCGCGTTATCGCAGCACGCCGTCGTAAAGGAAGAAAAGTATTATCAGCTTAAGTCCACTGACCGCATCAGTGGTCTTTTTTTTGGAGAAAAGCGGAAACGGCCGTTCAGCGACGGCAACTATCTATAATAACTGCACTTCCTTATATACAGCCGAATAAGCAGGTGAAAACATGAACAAGCATCAACGGATCAAGAAGGACAAAGAATTCCAGAAGGTATTCAAGCAAGGCAAGTCATTCGCGAATCGCCAATTCATTGTATATGTACTGAAAAGCGAGCAGCCTGAATTCAGGATCGGCTTATCGGTCAGCAAGAAAGTCGGCAACGCAGTGACGAGAAACCGCATCAAACGGTATATCAGGCAGGCTTTCCTGGAAATGAAGGAAGAGCTGGCGCCGGATGCCGATTATGTTATCATCGCCCGGCAACAGGCGGCCAAATTGGATTTTCACGAAAGTAAGAAAAGCTTGCAGCATGTATTAAAAATTGCCCGCGCACTGCCAAAGAAGTAGAAAGCGCATCCAGGGGAATGTTACTATAGAAGTAATTAGAAATAGTTTGGGGGAAGAAGCTTGAATAAGCGTAATTTATTGCTCATTATGCTGATTGGTGCTGCCTTATTATTGGCCGGCTGTACTGAGTTTGATCAGCCGATCAGCAGCGACAGCGAAGGATTCTGGAATAAATTTATCGTCTGGCCATTAGTATCGGCCATTACGTATTTTAAAGACTTGCTCGGCACTTACGGATTAGGGATTATTGCCGTAACGATCATCATCCGTTTGGTAATGCTGCCTTTGATGATTAAACAGACGAAAAGTTCCAAGCGTATGCAGGAAATCCAGCCGGAACTTGCGAAGCTTAAAGAAAAATACAAATCAAAAGACGCTGTGACCCAGCAGAAATATCAGCAGGAAATGATGGCCATGTTCCAGGAACGCGGAGTCAACCCGATGGCGGGATGTCTTCCTGTATTGATCCAGATGCCGGTGCTGATCGGTTTTTACCACGCAATCAGCCGAATGAACAGCACGCCTGAGATCGATCTTGGGGCATTCCTTATTTTCCCGCTGGCGGAGCCGAGTATTATACTGGCGATCATCGCAGGTGTGATGCAGTTTGTTGTGTTGAAGACAGGTCCGGCAATGGACAATCCGCAGATGAGAATCATGATGTACTTCATGCCTGTCATGATCATCGGCTTCGGTATTATACTTCCTTCAGCATTGACGCTGTATTGGGTAATCGGAAATATCATTTCATTGATCCAGAACATGTTTATCTACCGTCCTTGGGAAAAGAAAGAAGTCAAAGAAGTGCAACAGCCTGTTAAAACGAAAGCAGGAGGGGCTAGAAAGTGAAACAGATTACGCAGACGGGTCTAACTGTTGAAAACGCGATAACTGAAGCATTGAAAAAACTCCAAGTTACACGTGAAGAAGTGACCATCAACGTAATTCAGCAAGAGAAAAAAGGATTTTTGGGATTTGGCGCAAAACAGGCAGAAGTCGAAGTGACGGTGAACGAACCGGAACTGAAATTGCCGCAAAGCGAAGAAAAACCGGAAATTCCTGTTGTAACGGAAAAAGTCGTTGAAACAGTCGCTGAAAAAGAGGGAGAAGAGGAAGCAGCCGGTGATGAGCCGGAAAAATCCCTCCCTTCAAATGATGAGGCAATTGAAGAAACGAAAAAATACCTGCAGGAAATTGCCAAGGAAATGGGCATCGAAGATTTATCGATCAGCCATAGCGTAAAAGGCAAGCAGGCCAGTTTTTATCTGGAAAGCGAAAAAGTGGCGATGCTGATCGGAAAAAGAGGGCATACTTTGAATTCGCTTCAGCAATTGGCTCAGTTGGTGGCCAATAAATACGCCAATAATTTCATGATGGTCGAACTGGATGCCGAGAATTACCGCGAACGGCGGCAGGAAACGCTGGAACAGCTGGCGGACCGGATGGCCGATAAAGCGATCCGCACCGGCAGCCGTGTCCAGTTTGAACCGATGCCGTCTTATGAACGCAAAGTGATCCACCAGGCATTGTCGAGACGCCTTGATATCGACACGTATTCAGAAGGAAAAGATCCGAACCGCTACCTGGTCATTGAACCATTACGGTAAATAATCTGCAGCCCGCTTAACAAAGCGGGCTGCTTTTTTTCCGCTGCGAAGCGCTCTGTCTTTCGGTCACGGGAAATTTATGCTATTGTAATATGTTAGAAAGTCATATAATTTTCTCAGTTGTCCACATGTGGACAACTTTTTTAAAGCGCAAATTGAAATTTTATATAGATGAAAAGAGTAAATGACGGGTGTGGATAATTATTTCTGGACCTGCATTTCATTTTTCTGCACATAGAGGAGGATACATCATGGAGTTCGATACGATCGCTGCGATATCGACACCAAGCGGCGAAGGGGCGATTGCCATCGTCCGTTTGAGCGGACCGGAGGCGATTTCGATTGCCGACCGCCTGTTCCGCGCACCAAGCGGCAAAACGTTGGCCACGCAGCCGACGCATACCATACATTACGGCCATCTCGAAAATCCATGGACAGAGGAAATCGTGGAGGAAGTAATGGTTTCTTTCATGAAGGGACCGAAAACTTTTACCCGTGAAGATGTCATCGAAATCAATTGCCACGGCGGTATTACGTCAGTAAACCGCGTTCTTCAGCTCGCACTGCGCGCCGGAGCACGCCTTGCAGAGCCGGGGGAGTTCACAAAACGCGCATTTCTGAATGGGCGGATCGACCTGTCCCAGGCGGAAGCGGTCATGGATTTGATCCGTGCGAAAACTGACCGTGCGATGGATGTGGCGCTCGGACAGATGGAAGGGCGGCTGTCGAAACTGATCGGTACGCTACGCCAGGCGCTGCTGGAGTCGATTGCCCAGATGGAAGTGAATATCGATTATCCTGAATACGACGATGTCGAAGAAATGACGCGTCCGATGATGCTTGAAAAAGCGGAGTGGGTGAAAACGGAAATTGAGAAACTGCTCCAGACATCCTCCCAGGGGAAAATTCTCCGGGAAGGGCTCTCGACCGTTATCGTAGGGCGGCCGAATGTCGGAAAATCGTCGCTTCTCAACAGCCTGGTCCAGGAAAATAAAGCCATTGTCACAGAAATTGCGGGGACAACCCGTGATATAATAGAGGAATATGTCAACGTCCGCGGTGTGCCGCTTCGACTTGTGGATACAGCGGGCATCCGGGAAACGGAAGATATCGTTGAGCGCATCGGCGTTGAGCGTTCGAGGAAAGTGCTTAAGGAAGCGGATCTGATCCTTTATGTGCTGAATTACGCTGAAGCTTTGACCGGCGAAGATGCTTTATTGTTTGAGGCGGTCAAGGGAATGAATTATATTGTTGTAGTTAATAAAACCGATTTGCCGCGCCAAATCGATATGGAGCAGTTGCAGGAACTTGCAGGCGACAAATTGATGGTGACGACTTCTTTAATAGAAGAAGAAGGAATCGACCAGCTTGAACAGGCGATTGCCGATATGTTTTTTGAAGGGGAAATTGAAGCAGGGGACATGACCTACGTTTCGAATGCCCGCCATATTGCTTTATTGCATCAGGCGCACCAGACCATTTCTGACGCTATTGCGGCAGCGGAAATGGATGTGCCGGTAGATATGGTCCAAATAGATGTTACACGCACATGGGAAATTCTGGGGGAGATTATTGGCGACACTGCTGATGATGGACTTCTGAACCAATTATTCTCGCAGTTCTGCCTAGGGAAATAAACTTTGAAGGGAATGAACGAACATGCCACAATTTGAAGCAGGCACGTTCGACGTAATCGTTATCGGAGCGGGGCATGCAGGCGTTGAAGCTGCACTGGCATCCGCCCGCATGGGAGCAAATACGCTCGCATTGACGATGAACTTGGATATGATCGCATTTATGCCCTGCAACCCGTCCATCGGTGGACCGGCGAAAGGGATCGTTGTACGTGAAATAGACGCGCTTGGCGGAGCCATGGGACGCGTTATCGATAAAACACACATTCAGATGAGAATGCTGAATACAGCCAAAGGGCCGGCTGTGCGCGCACTTCGGGCTCAGGCTGACAAAGTGCTTTACCAGCAGGAAATGAAACGCCTGATGGAAGACGAAGAGAACCTCTCCCTTCACCAGGGCGTAGTGGAAAAACTGATTGTTGAAGACGGTGTCGTCAAAGGATTGCTGACACAGGCTGGCGGCATTTACCGTGCGAAAACCGTGATCATCACGACAGGTACATTCCTGCGCGGTGAAATCATCATCGGCGATCTCCGCTATTCGAGCGGACCGAACAATCAGCAGCCGTCCATAAAACTGGCTGAAAACCTGGAGGAGCTCGGCTTTGAAACCGTGCGTTTCAAAACCGGTACACCCCCGCGCGTCAACAGCAAAAGCATTGATTATTCGAAAACGGAAATCCAGCCGGGCGATGAAGAACCGCGCGCTTTCAGTTTCGAAACAAAAGAGTTCATCCTGGATCAATTGCCTTGCTGGCTGACCTATACGACAGCGGAAACGCATCAGATCATCGATGACAATCTTCATTTGTCTCCTATGTATTCGGGTATGGCAAAAGGGACAGGGCCGCGTTATTGCCCGTCCATCGAAGATAAGATCGTCCGTTTCAGCGACAAGCCGAGACATCAGATCTTCCTGGAGCCGGAAGGCCGCAACACCAGCGAAGTCTACGTGCAGGGGCTGTCAACAAGCCTGCCGGAACATGTTCAGCGCATGCTGTTGGAATCGATTCCGGGCCTTGAAAAAGCGGAAATGATGCGTGCGGGCTACGCCATCGAATACGATGCGATCGTACCGACGCAGCTATGGCCGACACTCGAATCGAAGCAGATTGAAAACCTCTATACTGCAGGCCAGATCAACGGAACCTCAGGTTATGAAGAGGCAGCAGGACAGGGCTTGATGGCAGGCATCAACGCTGCAGCGAAAGTGCTTGGCAAAGAAGAAGTGATCCTAAGCCGTTCAGACGCTTATATCGGTGTTCTGATCGATGACCTCGTAACAAAAGGGACAAGCGAACCATACCGGTTGCTGACGTCGCGTGCTGAATACCGCTTACTTCTGCGCCATGACAACGCAGATATGCGTTTGACGGAACTTGGCTATAAAATCGGCATGATCGATGAAGAGCGCTATGGCCGCTTTATCGAGAAAAAACAGCGCATTGAAGACGAAATTGCCCGTTTGCGCAAAGTAATGATCAAGCCAAATGAAGAAACGCAGGCGGCTGTCCGCGATGCAGGGGGCAGCGAGCTGAAGGACGGCATCCGTGCTGCTGATCTTCTGAAACGTCCGGAGATGCATTACGAAATGATTGCCAAATTGACGCAATCTGACATTGAACTGGATGAAGAGATCAAAGAGCAAGTGGAAATCCAGGTGAAGTACGAAGGCTATATCGAAAAATCACTTCAGCAAGTGGATAAACTCAAAAAAATGGAAGACAAGAAAATTCCGGATGGTATTGATTACCATGCGATTTCCGGTATTGCGACGGAAGCCAGAGGAAAACTGTCAGAAGTCAGACCTCTCTCCATCGCGCAGGCTTCCCGAATTTCAGGTGTAAATCCTGCTGACATTTCCATACTTTTGGTGTATATTGAACAAGGAAGAATTGCGAAAATTTCGGTGTAGTTTACACAGCTGAATGGTTAGCTATATAAGTTTGATTGACATAAAGCCGATTGAAAGGGCTGGGAGACACCAGCCCTTTTTACATATGATAACGAAAACATGAAGCCGATCAAAAGAGGGAGGAAGAAACAAATTGAATGAACAGCAATTTAAAGACGCCCTCAGTGAAAAAGGAATCCAGCTGGACGACCGGCAGCTGCAGCAGTTTAAAATATATTTTGATGAATTGGTTGAATGGAACGAAAAGATGAACCTGACCGCCATTACCGATCAGCCGTCGGTTTACCTCAAGCATTTTTACGATTCAATCACGGCCGCTTTCTATTTGGATTTTACAAAGCCGCTGAAACTATGTGACGTGGGAGCGGGTGCCGGATTCCCGAGCATTCCTTTGAAAATATGCTTCCCGCATATTCAGGTGACGATTGTCGATTCATTGAATAAGCGGATTCAATTCCTTAACCATTTAAGTGATAAGCTGGAACTGCAGGGGATGGAATTTGTGCACGCGCGCGCAGAAGATTTCGGCCAATCCCCGCACCGCGCCCAGTACGACCTCGTAACGGCACGCGCTGTGGCCCGGCTGTCCGTTTTGGCTGAGTTATGCGTACCGCTCGTGAAAAACGGTGGAATATTTGCTGCAATGAAAGCGGCATCCGCACCAGACGAGCTGAAAGATGCCGAAAAGGCACTTGAAAAACTCGGCGTAAAACAGGAAAGTGTCCATGCGTTTACATTGCCGGTTGAGGAAAGTGAACGTTATCTCCAAGTCTTTCGGAAGTTCAAGGAAACGCCGAAAAAATATCCGCGAAAACCGGGTATGCCGAATAAATCGCCGATTTCCTGAAAAGGGGACGGGAAATGTTTCACGTGAAACATTTGCAAAAGCAGGTATTTGAGCAGAAACAGCGAATGATGTACAAGTGAGCTTGTAAAAGGTGGTGCTGAGGATGAAAAGTCCTTTTTCACGTTTCTTCGGGGGCGGAGATAAAGAAGAGACAGGTATTGTTGAAAAACCGGTAAACGAGGCTTCTGAAGAAGTTGTCAAACTGCCGATTGATAAAGTGATTCCGAATAAATTCCAGCCAAGAACGATTTTCGATGAAGAGAAAATCGAAGAACTGGCGCGCACAATCCATATGCATGGAGTCATTCAGCCGATTGTTGTCCGCATCGATGAAGATGAAAACTATGAAATCATTGCCGGGGAGCGCCGTTTCCGGGCGATGAAATCATTGGGCTGGGAAGAAGTTCCCGCTATCGTCCGTCAATTGAGCGACAGAGAAACGGCTTCGATTGCGCTGATAGAAAACCTTCAGCGCGAAGAACTGACTGCCATTGAAGAAGCGAACGCTTATCAAAATCTGCTGGAAATCCATGAAATTACACAGGAAGCTCTGGCTCAGCGCCTTGGAAAAGGCCAGTCGACAGTATCCAATAAACTGCGGCTGCTGAAACTGCCGGAAGAACTGCAGCAGGCGCTGCTGGACCGTGTCATTACGGAACGCCACGCAAGAGTGCTGCTGCAATTAAAGGATCCGGCTGTGCAGATGAAGTTCTTTCATGAAACCATTGACCAGAACCTGAATGTGAAGCAATTGGAACTGAAAGTAAAAAACCATCTTTCTGCCGAACCGAAAAAATCCAAGCCGAAACGCAAAGCGTTCAGCCGGGATGTCCGGATTGCCATGAATACGATCAAGCAATCATTGACGATGGTCACTAAAAGCGGAATCGATGTGTCTTCCGAAGAAGAAGAGCACGACGATTATTATCAAATAACGGTAAAAATACCGAAGAAAAAATCTTAAAAGCTTTTTCCTGCGAGGGAAAGGCTTTTTTTAATCGCATTGTAATCTTTCCATAGAAATATTTTGATACAATAGAGTGACGGGGGAGGGAATAACGGCGAAAGCCCGATTTCCCGTAAAAATGAGAGAGAATAAAGAAAGTTGGTGCAGGAGTGGGTAGAACAATTGCGATCGCCAATCAGAAAGGCGGCGTAGGAAAGACGACATCTTCCGTGAACTTAAGTGCCTGCCTTGCTTATTTGGGCCAGAAAGTTCTTTTAATAGATATTGATCCGCAAGGAAACGCAACAAGTGGAGTGGGCATCAACAAAGGCGATGTTGATCAATGCATTTATGATGTAATGATTGATGATGTCGACCTCAAAGATACCATTATGGAAACGAAAGTTGAAAACCTTCACGTCGTACCTGCGACGATTTCATTGGCAGGTGCTGAAATTGAGCTGGTATCCACAATGTCCCGTGAAGTCCGCCTGAAAAATGCGCTTAAAGAAGTGAAAGGGATGTATGATTACATCATCATTGATTGCCCTCCTTCACTGGGCCTTCTGACAATCAATTCCCTGACGGCTTCAGACGCCATCATCATTCCGGTCCAATGTGAATACTATGCGCTCGAAGGATTAAGTCAATTGCTGAGCACAATCCGCCTTGTCCAGAAACATTTGAACCATGATCTGATGATTGACGGCGTGCTGCTCACTATGCTGGATGCCCGCACGAATCTGGGCATACAGGTCATCGAAGAAGTGAAAAAGTATTTCCAGGACAAAGTTTACCGTACAATCATTCCCCGGAATGTGCGCTTGAGCGAAGCGCCAAGCCATGGTGAACCGATTATCATCTATGATGCAAAATCAAAAGGCGCAGAAATGTATTTAGAACTGGCGAGGGAAGTGATTCATAATGGCTAAAGGGTTGGGCAAGGGCATCAATGCCCTGTTTCCGGGCGAAAACTTAAAGAACAATGAAGCAGTGGATCTAATCAGTATTTCCGATATTAAAGCGAATCCTTACCAGCCGCGGAAAATTTTCGATGAAGCCGCATTGCAGGAACTGGCGGAATCGATTAAAGAACACGGTATCCTGCAGCCTGTCGTCGTCAGAAAAGCGGGCAAGAAATTTGAGTTGGTAGTGGGGGAACGCCGTTTCCGGGCTGCCCAACTTGCGAAATTGAAAGAAATTCCTGCCATCACAAAAGAACTGACCGATCAGCAAATGATGGAACTTGCTATACTGGAAAACCTTCAACGGGAAGATTTGACACCGATCGAAGAAGCCGAAGCCTACCAGAAACTAATGGAGGCATTAAACCTGACACAGGAGCAATTGGCATTCCGGTTAGGGAAAAGCCGTCCACACATAGCCAACCATGTGCGTTTATTGGCATTGCCAAAAGAAGTGCGGGAGCTGATATCCGACAAGAAACTGTCGATGGGGCATGGGCGCACGCTTTTAGGCCTCCGTTCCAAGAAGCTGATTCCGGAAACTGCGGAACGAGTGGTCAAGGACAATTTGAATGTCCGTCAGTTGGAAAAACTGGTGCAGCGCATCAATGAAGATGTTCCACGTGAAACAATTGAAAAGAAGAAAGATATCTTTATAGAAGAAAAACAATCTGAACTTCGTGACCGCTTTGGTACAAACGTTCAGATTAAGAAAAACAAAAACAAGGGGAAAATAGAAATTGAGTTTTTCTCCGAAGAAGATCTGGAACGTATTTTAGAGCTGTTGAATTAACGAACCGGCACCTATTCTCCTCTGAAGGGGAATAGGTTCTGTTTTTGTGGCAGGCATTATATAATAATAAACTGGTTAAGTTTGCAGGCGGGGAAGGGGCTGGATAAATGGTTCTCTTGGGAACATTGATAAACGCAGTATTGATAATTGTGGGAACCCTTATCGGCAGAGCTCTCCGGAATATCCCGGATCGGATGAAAGAGACTGTGATGTATGCCATCGGGCTGGTTGTAGTTGTGCTCGGTTTGCAGATGGGATTTGGCAGCCAGAATTTCGTGATTGTCATCATCAGCCTTGTGCTGGGGACGGTCATTGGCGAATGGGTTGATCTCGATCAGAAACTTAATCAGCTGGGCCACTGGATTGAAGTGAAGCTTGGAGCCAGGGAAAGCAAAGGCAGCATAGCCCAGGGCTTTGTTACTGCCACCTTGATATTCGTCATTGGGGCGATGGGCGTCATCGGCGCGCTTGAAAGCGGACTGAGCAATGAACACGGCGTTTTGATTTCAAAAGGAATCATTGACGGCTTTACATCAATCGTTCTGGCATCGACGCTCGGCATCGGAGTATTGCTGGCCGCTGCGCCGGTCTTTGTATACCAGGGGTTCATTGCGCTTTTTGCGACTCAGATCAGCCTGTTGGTGCCGGAAGCGGCTCTCAATCTGTTCATCGCCGAAATGTCCGCTGTGGGCGGCGTGATGATTGCAGCCATCGGTCTGAATATGATGGGCATCACAAAAATAAGAGTGGCGAATTTATTGCCGGGAATTTTAGTTGTTGCAGCAGCCGTCACGGTCATTTACCAATTTAATTTAATGCCTTAAGGAAGTGAAACAAGAATGAAAAAAGCGTTAGAAACTGAAATGGGGATCAGTTGGGCCAGCCTGTACAGGGAAGTAAAAGGAAAGCTGATGGATGAAGAGATGTGGATCAGTCTCGGCTTTATCTTTATGAAAATCGTCCTGATCATCATCGCCGCCTACATCATCGTAATCGTTACGAGGCTGCTTATACGGAAAACCTTCTCGGTCCGCATCCGGGGACCGTTGAAATACAATGAACGCCGCCAGCAGACGCTGTCGAAACTGCTGGAAAACGTTGTTGCGTACGTGGTTTATTTTATTGCCATCATCGCCGTGCTGTCCGCGATCAAGATAGACATTACTGGACTGATCGCCGGTGCCGGGGTGCTTGGCCTTGCCGTCGGTTTCGGTGCACAGAACCTGGTGCGGGATGTCATCACCGGATTCTTCATCATTTTCGAAGACCAGTTTTCGGTCGGCGATTATGTGCGGATCGGACAGGCGGAAGGCACGGTGGAAGAAATCGGATTGCGGACGACAAAAGTCAAAGCCTGGACGGGGGAGTTGTTCATCTTCCCGAATGGCACGGTTACGGACATCGTCAATTTTTCCATCCACAATTCGATTGCAGTAGTGGATGTCAATATTTCCAATGAGTCGGATATCGCAAAAGTGGAAAGCCTGATCATGGAGTTTCTCGGAACTTTGCAGGACCGCTACGAACAGATTATCAAGCCGGCTGAATTGCTCGGTGTACAGAGTTTGACGACGACCGAAGTGGTCATGCGCATCACAGCTGAAACGCTGCCGATGCAGCATTTTGCCGTTGCCCGTAGCGTACGCCGTGATTTAAAGGAATTCCTGGATCGGCGCGGTGTTGAAATACCGTATCCGCGCATGGTGATGGTGCAGCGTTCGCCGGAAGCTTCAGGTTCGGCGGCCATAGCGAAAAAATGATAAGGACAGGGGAGAATGGACGATGGAAATGAAGGAATTCGGTTTAAATGATATCGTCGAAATGAAAAAAGGGCATCCCTGCGGTGCGAATGCCTGGAAAATCATCCGCATGGGCGCGGATATCCGCATCAAATGCGAAGGCTGCCAGCACAGCGTCATGATTCCGCGAATTGATTTCAATAAGAAAATGAAAAAAGTGCTGGTCAAAGCGGAAGCGGAATGATTAATGGACATTTCACCATTCTCTTCCTATAATAGAGTGGTTGCATTAAAATAAATCGTTTCTCAAAGAAGAAAGGTCGTGAATCCTTTGGCATTAACTGCAGGGATTGTCGGATTGCCGAACGTAGGGAAATCCACATTATTTAACGCCATAACCAAAGCGGGCGCGGAAGCCGCGAATTACCCGTTCTGTACAATAGATCCAAACGTCGGAATTGTAGAAGTTCCGGACGAACGCCTGAATAAATTGACTGAATTGGTCGAACCGAAAAAAACCATACCGACCGCTTTTGAATTCACCGATATTGCCGGCATCGTTAAAGGAGCCAGCAAAGGGGAAGGTCTTGGAAATAAATTCCTTTCGCATATCCGTGAAGTGGATGCCATCTGCCAGGTCGTACGCTGTTTCGCAGACGACAACATCACACATGTGTCAGGAAATGTCGATCCGATCTCCGATATCGAAGTCATCAACCTGGAATTGATCCTGGCTGATATGGAAAGCATTGAAAAACGCATTGCCCGCGCAGCTAAGCTTGTCAAGCAAAAAGACAAGGACGCGATCGCGGAAGAGCCTGTACTGATGAAATTGCGTGAAGCATTTGAAGATGGGAAGCTTGCCCGCTCCATCGATTTCACTGAAGATGAAATGCACATTGCAAAAAACTTGAATTTATTGACGTTAAAGCCTATGCTTTATGTTGCAAACGTTGCAGAAGATGAAATCGCTGAAGCGGACAATAATCCATTTGTGCAGGAAGTCCGGAAGTATGCCGCTGAAGATAATTCCGATGTAATCGTCGTCTGTGCGAAAATCGAGGAAGAAATGGCTGAGTTGGAAGATGAGGAAAAAGAAATGTTCCTTGAAGAACTTGGCATCAAAGAATCGGGCTTGGATCAATTGATCAAAGCATCGTACAGCTTGCTTGGCCTTGCGACATACTTTACTGCCGGCGTGCAGGAAGTTCGCGCATGGACATTCAAAAAGGGAATGAAGGCACCGCAATGTGCCGGCATTATCCACTCTGACTTCGAACGCGGTTTTATTCGCGCGGAAACAGTGGCTTATGAAGATTTAGTGGAAGCCGGTTCAATGGCTTCTGCGAAGGAAGCTGGGAAAGTTCGCCAGGAAGGCAAGGAATATCTTGTCAAAGACGGCGATGTCATGTTGTTCAGATTTAACGTGTAAGATGTCGGATGTTGCCATGGATACAATTCAAGATCACCAGGGCGACATACCGAGTCAGGAATAAAAACCAGACCGGATGCCTTTTTGCATCCGGTTTTTAATATAGGAGGAAAAATAATATGTTGTTATTTGTTTATGGAACATTGAAGACGGGTGGGAAATACCATTTCTATCTGGAAGAAGCGTCCCTGAAAGCTGAGCGGGCGATTGCAACCGGTTCACTTTACGACACGGGCCTCGGCTATCCGGCAATGAGCCTGGAAGGGACGGACCGAATTCACGGAGAAGTCTACGAAATTCCGGAAGTGCTGTGGCCGGCACTCGATTTCCTTGAAGACTGCACAGGGGATGAGGCAACCGATCTTTACGAAAAATCGGTCATTCCAGTTGAAGTCAACGGCGAAGTGCTTGAAGCCATCGTTTACCTGGCAAAAGACAAAAGCTTGCTGAAAGAGAAGATTTCAAGCGGTGTTTGGGATATTGTACATGTCTAATAGATAAAAAAGTCCCGAAGGCGCCGTGTCATTCAAGCGGCAGATCTTCGGGATCCGGATATTCATTATAAACACGAAGACGGGGCAGTACAGGATCATCAAGGATCCAGGCCTCGTCTTTTTGTTTGCGCAATTCCCGGTACATGAAAAAATCTCCGGCAGCGCCGGCAGCGAGCATGGCGCCGAGAAGAACAAGAATCTGGTCGTGGATCCAGAAACCGATAATGGTCGGGATGACAGCCGTCGTCCAAAAAGGGAGCAGCAGCACTTTGCGCATTTGTTTATTCCGGAGCGGAGCACTGCTCGTGGCATAAGCATAGCCTTTCGACAATTCCAGGCCGTATGTGAGGGATGAGAGCGGCACTTTTCCGAATATGACAAAGCCGATCAGATGGAATAATTCATGCAGAACAATTAATATGGCATAGCCGACCGTAAAATAAAGGATGCCGAAAAGTGAAAATCCAAAGGAAAGCGGCTCGGCGAACAGATGATAGGCGGCAGCAAAAGCAACGACCAGGCCAACATTGATCCAGGCAAGTTTTGTTACAATCTCTTCAAGTTTCAATTCGATAATAAAATCAGGTTTCATCGGGGCACCTCCATATAATGAAAGTATAGCGATTCCGGGATTGAAATGACAGTTGCAGCTCAGACCGGATTATGGTACAATACTGTGATGTGAGTAATATTTTTAATTGCTTGCTCCTTGCCCGCTGGAATCAGCAGGGCCCAAGTCCATAAGGAGGTGACAACACGATGAGAGAGTACGAATTAATGTACATTATTCAGCCTGCAATTGAAGAGGAAGCGAAAAAAGCGCTAGTTGAGCGTTTTGACGAAATCCTAACTTCTAACGGTGCTGAAATCATCGAGTCGAAAGAGTGGGGTAAACGTCGTTTAGCTTATGAAATCAACGATTTACGTGAAGGTTTCTACCATATCGTAAAAGTAAACGCTGGTTCTGAAGCTATCAACGAATACACACGTCTTGCGAACATTAACGAAGACATCATTCGCCACATCGCTGTACGCAAAGACGCGTAATAATCAGCCGATGGCACTGTAAATAATTTTGACTTGAAGGAGGTTGAATTCTGATGATTAACCGAGTTGTTTTAGTCGGAAGGCTTACGAAAGATCCAGATCTTCGCTATACACCAAGCGGTGCGGCGGTGGCGCGTTTCACACTTGCTGTGAACCGTACTTTCTCCAATGCGCAAGGTGAAAAGGAAGCGGATTTTATCAACTGTACTGTTTGGCGCAAACAAGCTGAAAATACAGCGAATTTCCTTAAAAAAGGGAGTTTGGCAGGTGTTGAAGGCCGCATTCAGACAGGCAGTTACGAGGGACAGGATGGCAAGCGTGTATATACGACTGAAGTGGTGGCGGACAGCGTTCAATTCCTTGAACCGCGTAGCGCCGGAGCCGGTTCAGACCGTCCACAAGGACAGCAGCCTTCATCCTATCAGCAGAACCAACCGACAAGTCAGCAAAACAATCATACCCGTGTAGACCAGGATCCATTCTCAAGCGGCAGCGGCCCGATCGAAGTATCGGACGACGATCTGCCATTCTAAGAACATTCAGGCTCAAGGCTTAAAATCCACTAAAAAGGAGGTAATTCGATATGGCACCACGTCGCGGAGGCAAAAAGCGTAAAAAGGTTTGTTATTTTACGTCAAACAACATCACGCACATCGACTATAAAGATACGGACCTGTTGAAGAAATTCATTTCTGAAAGAGGAAAAATCTTGCCACGTCGTGTTACAGGCACTAGCGCTAAATGGCAACGCAAGTTGACAATCGCTATCAAACGCTCACGTATCATGGCACTTCTACCGTTCGTAGCGGAAGAAAGATAATTAATATTCAAAAAGACCGGGAAACCGGTCTTTTTTTGTTTGTCTTTTCTCTAATCATTGCGCTCCAGGTGGACGCTTTCCGCGGGCATGGCCTG
>NZ_JRGN01000258.1 GCF_000775575.1 Planococcus sp. CAU13 | reverse complement strand
CGAAGAGCTGGGCCGCTGGAGTCTGGACAAAGATTCGCCGCTCCAAAGCCCTTAACAAGTTATATGTTCTATAATTTTTTTCATCCTTCAAGAAAAATAGCCATCTTTTCAGATGGCTATTCAGCGTCTGTAAATTCGATGACGATGTTCTGCGTGGTCAGCTCCTGCACGTATTCTATCGGCTCGCCATTCAGCGTCAGCTCGACATTCGGAGTGGCGCCGAGACGGATTCGCACATATGGTGTACCTGACAGGTCCAGAGTTTCACTCTCGCCCGCCTGCATTTCACGGGGCGGTATCATATCTGCCTGGTTAATGTCGGTCACAGCCACCCATGAACGGCCTGTTACGTTTATTGTCAATTCCCGCTCAGCAGGGCCAGTCCACTGGTATGTAGTCGTCTCGCCGTCTGTTCCGGCTGGGGTTATTACAGTTTCCGGTTCTGCCGGTTCTTCTGCAGGTTCCTCTTCCGCCGGCTCTTCTTCAGCAGCTTCTTCACCTTCGCCAGCTGCAGGCGCATCTTCTGAAGGCGCTTCATACTGCAGGCCGTCCTCAGTTCCCGTTTCTTCAGCCGGTGAATCATTTTGCGTGGCCATATAATAGAAGAGCCACATCACAAGCAAAATCACCACGATGAATAAAGCGACGATGACCATCGGCATTTTCTCGTTTATTCTGCTCGATGATGATCTTGAAATCGATTGCCTGCGGGACGGAGTCGCCATCGGCTTGCTTGCCGGCTCTTTCGCCGTTTCAGGCATTTCCGCTTTATGCTGTTCCAGCAGTTCATCGGCATTGAGGCCGACCGCATCTGCATACTGCTTGATAAAAGCACGGACATAGAACTGTCCGGGCATCATGCTGTAATTGCCTTCTTCAATCCCTGCCAAATAGCGCTTCTGTATTTTTGTCACATCCTGCAGATCCTCCAGGCTGTAACCTTTTGCGATTCTCGCTTCTTTCAGGCGAGTACCCAATTCATTCAACACGATCACCTGCCTGACTAAAAATTAAACCCTCCGCCAAACATGCTGTCCGTTTGGCCCCGATCATTCATAAAATTATTCTTTTCCATTATCTCATACGTGATTTCCTCATCCGGGTGGTGGCGCAATTCGATAATGTAATCGAAATCTTCAATGCTGTATTCAGACTGCTGAATAAACATGTCCGGATGTTCCACCACTTTAATGGTCGGCATCCGCATCATTTCCCGCACCAGCTGCATATGGCGCTCGTCATGGGCACGGCGGGTAACAATGCCGTCCAGGATGAAAATATTATTTTCATTGAATTCATCGCCCATCAGCTGATTTCTGACAGTCTGTTTGATCATGGTAGATGACAGGAAAATCCATTTTTTATTGGCGCTGACGCTGGCAGCCACGATGGACTCTGTTTTGCCCACCCTCGGCATGCCCCGGAGGCCGACCAATTTATGGCCTTCCTGCTTGAAGATTTCAGCCATGAAATCAACCAGCAGCCCCAGTTCATCCCTGACAAAACGGAATGTCTTCCGGTCATCCGCATCCCGCTGTATATAACGGCCGTGGCGAATCGCGAGAATGTCACGCAATTTCGGTTCACGAAATTTGGTCACTGCTATCGTTTCAATTGTGGATACAATCTGCTCGAAGCGCTGGAGCTGCACATCGTGCTCAGCGCGCAATAACATTCCCCGTCTCCCCTGATCGACTCCATTGATGGTGACAATATTCACGCGAAGCATCCCAAGAAGCGAAGCTATATCCCCGAGCAAACCCGGACGGTTCACTTGAATTTCGTATTCAAAATACCATTCTATCATTGAGCGCCCGACCTTTCGCCGTCAATTTTTTGTTATTTTCCTATTCTTCTATAATAGCTGATTTAAGGCTGCAAGAAAAGGTTTCTCCAAAAGAATAAACATTCTTTCTACTGCATGTGCCAGCCGCCATTGACCCTTAATGTCTGCCCCGTTATGTAATCGGCTTTGCCACTGACTAAAAAGTCAACCGCATCGGCCACATCCTGCGGTTTGCCTATACCCAGAGGAATCTCGTCCTGAATGTGGCTGACCTCTTCGAGTGAAAACCCGCTGTTCATTTTCGTCATGATAAACCCGGGTGCAACGGCGTTGACCCGGGTTCCAGAAGGAGCCATTTCTTTCGCATAGGCTTTGACGAACGACAGCTGAGCTCCTTTGACAGCGGAATAGGCTGTTTCCATGGACGCGCCAATTTCACCCCAGATGGAGGAAATGAAGACAATATAGGATTTTGGATGGCGTCTGATAACCGGTGACAGCTGCCGAACAGCTGAAATCGGATTTCCCACATGCACTCTCCACAATTCATCCATTTCGGCATCATCCGTGTCAGAGAGCATTTTAATTAGCGCATGGCCGCTCGCCACAACTATGCAGGAGACATCAAACACCTGTCCCGCCAGCTGCCGATAGGCATCCGCCCGGGAAAAGTCTGCCTGAATTCCAATGAATTCAAGATGAGGGTAAGCCATTTTTAAATCAGCTGCCAGCCCTGCCGGCGGTTTCGTATTCCAGTGAAGATAAAGTGACCAGCCTGAAGCAGCAAGCGTACGCGCGATACTGTCGCCGAGCTCTCCGGAAGCCCCCATTACAAGGGCGAACTTTTTCACTCCGCTTCCTTCTTATCCGGCGACAGGATGGTAAAGACGGATTGCTGGCTCTCTCTGCTGACCGTTGAAAAGGCCGTTTGAAGATCCGCAACTTCTAACCTTTCGAGGGCCGGGACGACATCGAAAAGGTTCATGCCGTTGAATGTGTAGCGGGTAAACTGATTGGCTATATATTCCGGTGAATTCAATGCGCGAAGGAAAAAGCCAATTTTCTTGCGGCGCATGCGATCAAGGTCCGCCTGACCGAATGGCCATTTTTCAACTGCGCCCGCGATGGTTTTTTTGATTTCTTCTGCCAGTATTTGCGGTTCAGTTGTATCCGAGCCGATGATTGCGTAGCCGAAACCATTTTCGAGCGAATAATCAAATGAATAAGACTCGTCAATCCAATTCTTTTCGTAGGCTTCATGGTAAAAATCAGAGGTGCGGCCGAACAGCAATTCAAAAGCCAGCTCTGCTGCAAGTTCGTGTTTCAGCATTTCTTCACCCTGCAGATCTGTCTTCTCCGGCTTGATGCCGACAAAAACTTTCGGCTTCTGTACGCTCATCTCGAGTACCCGTTCCTTAATCGCCGCTTCCACGGGTTCGTCCGGAAAAATCCGCTCGATTTCATGTGCTTCCTCAAACGTTTTGCGGGACTGGTTCTCTTTCACCAGCTTCATCATCCCTTCAGGATCCACAGCGCCCACCACAAACAGCACCATATTGGAAGGATGGTAAAACGTGTTGTAGCAGGTATATAAATGTTCCGCCGTGATGTCCTGGATGGATTCCACCGTTCCTGCGATATCGATTTTTACGGGATGGTTTTTATACATATTTTCAATGATGCCGAAATACAGGCGCCAGTCCGGCTGATCGTCGTACATCGTAATTTCCTGTGCGATGATGCCTTTTTCTTTTTCTACAGTCGCTTCCGTGAAATAAGGTTCCTGCACAAAATCGAGCAGCGTTTCCACATTTTCATCAATTTTGCCGGTAGCTGAAAAAAGATAGGCTGTCCGAGTAAATGAAGTATAGGCATTCGCTGATGCGCCCTGCTTCGAAAATTGCTGGAATATATCGCCTTCTTCTTTTTCAAACATTTTATGCTCCAGGAAATGGGCGATGCCATCCGGAACTTTTACCGGTTCAGCGGCGCCTCTCGGAACGAAATGATTATCTATAGAGCCGTATTTCGTAGTAAATGTTGCAAATGTTTTCGAAAACCCCTTTTTTGGGAGAATAAACACTTCAAGGCCATTGGATAATTTTTCATGGTACAACGTTTCGTCCAATTGTTCGAATTCCACTTTATGCATTTGCCACACTCTCCTTTCCTGACAGGAAATAAACCATTTCCAGGCTCAGGTCTTTCGCTGCCTGGGCAATATCTTCCTTCGTCACTCGATTCCACCGGCTGATCAGGTAGTCCGGTTCGAACGCTTCTGTCAGCTCCATATACTGGTCATAAATATCAATCTGGCCGCGCGCGGAATCAAGAGCTTCTTTTAATTGATTGATGAGAAGCGCTTTTGTCTGTTCGAATTCGACATCCGAAATATTGCCGGCTTTAACTTCCTCCAATTGCTGCAGGATCAGCCTGACCGCTTTTTCTTCAAGCTTGCCGTCTATTCCGGCCAGCACGAACATCAGTCCGAATTGAGAGGCGTAGGAGCTGGAAACATAATATGCCATGCTTTCCTTTTCGCGTATGTTGACGAACAGCTTCGAATGGGCATAGCCACCGAATATCCCGTTCAGCAGTTGCATCACCGGGAATTTTTCATCACGGAATGTCACAGGGCTGAAAAAAGTCATGTGAAGCTTGCCCTGTTTCATATCTTCGAACTCGGCGACACGCTGCTGAGCCGGTTTCTTCAATTCCATCGAAGGTGCAGCCGACGCCTTTTCACGATCCTCAAAATGGAAATAATCCTGGATATAATCAGCGATCGCTTCCGGTTTTACGTCTCCCACTGCATAGATTTCCACTTCATTGGTTTCAATCATCGTCCGGTATTCATTCATCAGCCGTTCATTGCTGATCTTCTGGACTTCTTCAATGGTTCCATTTGCCGGAATGGCAGCCGGATGCTCCGGCAGGGCGAGGTCCATCATACGCTGCTGGGCATAGCGGGTCTTATCATCAAAAATGGATTCAATTCTTTCTTTTACCGCATTCTTTTCACGCAGAAAAATGGATTCCTTAAAAAGGCCATTCTCCGTATTCGGCTTAAACAGCACCAGATACATCAGATTCAGGACTTTTTCAAGCACCCCCGACTCCGACAGGTATTGATCGTTCACCGTCTCGACGTTCAGGCTGACGATGTGTTCGTTTCCGCGTTTTGAAGAATCCATATACAGGGATGTCCCGTACAGGTCGTCAAGCACCATCCGCAAAGCCGTATGCGAAGGATAAATTTCATTGCTGTGCTGCAATACGTTTGCCAGAATGGAGCGGGCTGACGCTTTTTCCTTCGATAATTTATCTTTGAACTTAATGGAAATATTTATGGTTTTGAATTGAGTCGTTTCATTGACGTGGACATTCACGCCTTTTGCGAGCCTGATAGTTTGAAACATTATGAATCCCCTCTCATCGTTCATTCTTTTACTATACCGAACCCATTGAAGCAATTGCAAATAAAGAAAAGCGGAAACGAACCTAAAGAAAAAGAGCCGTCGCTTGGACGGCTCTTTTCTATAGTAGATATTTAACGTTCACCTTTAATATATGGTTTACCATTCGCTTTCGGCGCGTTCGCTTTGCCGATAAAGCCGGCAAGAGCCAGAATGGTCAGCACGTAAGGCAGGATCAACAGGAATACACTTGGTATTTCCTTGATGTAATCAAGTGAAGGTCCTACAATACTCAACGACTGAGCCAATCCAAAGAACAAGGCTGCGCCCAGTGCGCCGATCGGATGCCATTTACCGAAAATCATTGCAGCGAGTGCCATGAACCCCTGTCCATTGATCGTGGCATGGCCAAAATCATTGGAAATGGTCTGAGCATAAATCGCGCCGCCGATGCCGGCAAGGCCACCGGAAATCATTACCGCGATATAACGCATTTTTGTGACATTGATACCCATCGTATCTGCTGCCATCGGATGTTCCCCCACCGCTCTGAGGCGAAGGCCGAACGGTGTTTTATAGATGACAAACCAGGCAATGATCGCCACGGCGATGGCAAAATATGAAGTGTTGTAAACTGATTTGAAGAACAGATCACCGATGAAAGGAATATCGGATAACACCGGCACACTGTAACGTCCAAAACGTTCCGTGATGAAATCTGTCTGCCCTTTGCCGAATATCTTTTTAACCAGATATAATGACAAGGCAATTGCCAGCAGGTTGATGGCAACCCCTGATACAACCTGATCGGCACGGAATGAAATCGAAGCCACCGCGTGCAGCAGAGAAAGAAGCAGTGCAGCCACCATGGCTGCAATAAGTGCAAGCCATGGAGTTGCGTCACCGAATGTATCGGCATAGAAAAGGTTGAAAAGGATACCCGTAAAAGCACCGATTACCATTAATCCTTCAAGGCCGATATTGACGACGCCCGATCTTTCAGAAAAAACACCGCCGATGGCGACGAGTATTAACGGAGCAGCATAGAAAATGGCCGAAGGAACGATGAAATACAATATATTTATGATGTCGGATATCATATTATTTTGCCTCCTTCTTCTTATTCGCTGCCCGCAGCAACAACAGGCGGATGATATAGCCGGAAGCTACGAAGAAAATAATGACTGCAATGACGATTTCCACAATTTCCAGAGGAATTTTCGCTTCACTTGGCATATTCAAAGCCCCGTATTTCAATGAACCGAATAGCGTCGCACCGAAAATAACGCCCAGAGGAGTATTCATACCGAGTAAGGCAACGGCAATCCCGTCAAATCCTATTCCGGTGAATCCGCCTTTGGATGATACATATTCAAATGTTCCAAGAGCTTCCATCGCACCAGCCAGTCCCGCAAATGCTCCGGAAATGACCATCGCCAGGATGATATTTCTATTGACATTCATACCTGCATATTTGGAAGCATTATGGTTGAAGCCAACCGCTTTTAATTCATAGCCCAAAGTTGTTTTCTCAAGAATGATCCACATGACGCCAACCATGGCCAGAGCAATCAGGAGGCCGTAGTGAAGTCTGGAAAATTCTGTAAGGTTCTGGAAGAACTCTGAGCGCAGAGATGCGCTTGTGAATATTTTTTCTGTCCGGTCTCCGCCGCCGGAAACCGTTTTGATCAATGCGTTTGTTACGTGCAGCGCGATATAGTTCATCATGATCGTCACGATAACTTCGTGGACATGGAACTTCGCTTTTAAAAGCCCCGGAACAAAGCCCCAAAGTGCACCGGCTGCAGCTGCTGCAAGAATCGCCAGCGGCAAATGGATAATTTTTGGCAGTTCAACAGCGATTCCCACATAAGCCGCTGCAAACCAGCCGACGATCAATTGTCCTTCAACACCGATATTGAATAAGCCTGCGCGGAAGGCAAATGCCACTGCAAGACCGGCCAATATGTACGGTGTTATCTGACGGAGAGTTTCTCCTATTGTATACAGATCCCCAAAAATCCCATTCCATAAAGCTGTATATCCCGTTATCGGGTTATATCCGCTGATCAGCATGATAACAGCACCGACAAGCAAGCCCAGAATTACGGAAATAAGGGGGACCAGAATATTGGTGACTCTATTCGACATGCTGATCCTCACCTTCTTTCTTTATACCTTCATTTGTTTCATCTCTTGTATGGTGTCCGGCCATCAACAAGCCGAGCTCCTGTTCCGTCGTTGATTCCGGAGTTACAATATCAACAATTTCCCCATCATGGATTACAGCAATCCGGTCTGATACGTTCATGACTTCATCGAGCTCAAAAGATATGAGCAGGACGGCTTTGCCGTTGTCACGCTGTTCAATCAGGCGGCTGTGGATAAACTCAATCGCCCCAACGTCCAGCCCTCGTGTCGGAAGTGCAGCAATCAAAAGATCGGGATCACGGTCCACTTCGCGGCCGATGATCGCTTTTTGCTGATTTCCACCTGACAGTGAACGCGCCAGTTCATGCGGTCCCTGTGTCCGGACATCAAAATCTGCAATGATCTTTTTCGCTTTTTCATTGATTTTGTCGTAATCGATAATGCCATTCTTCGTTATCGGTTTAGAGTAATAAGTCTGGAGCGCAATATTATGCCCAATCGGAAAATCGAGTACCAGTCCGTGCTTATGGCGATCCTGCGGGATATGGCCCACGCCGGCCTCTGTAACTTTCCGCGGTTTCAGTCCTGTTACATCTTTCTCATTAATAAAGATCGTTCCGCTTTTCACTTTGCGGAGACCGGTGATTGCTTCGATCAATTCCGTTTGCCCGTTTCCGTCGATTCCGGCAATACCGACAATTTCACCTTTGCGGACATTCAGATTTAGGTTTTTCACTTTCGCTACGCCGCGGTAATCTTCTACGACAAGATTCCGAATATCAAGAACTTCTTCTTTTGGAAAAGATGGCCCCTTGACCGTCTTGAATTCGACCTGGCGCCCAACCATAAGAGAAGCCAGTTCATTCGGATTCGTTTCAGCCGTCACGACCGTGCCGATTCCCTGCCCTTTCCTGATGACTGTCACACGGTCAGATACATCCATAATTTCCTTCAGTTTATGGGTGATCAGGATAATCGATTTCCCTTCTGCTGTCAGGCGTCTCATGATCTGCACGAGCTCAATGATTTCCTGAGGCGTCAATGATGCGGTAGGCTCATCAAAAATCAGGATTTCAGCGCCGCGATAAAGCGTTTTCAAAATTTCTACACGCTGCTGCATCCCCACTGAAATATCTTCTATGATTTCGTATGGATCAACGTTCAAGCCGTATTGCTCAGACAATGCCTTCACTCTGTCGGCTGCGTCTTTTTTATTGGTCACGCCATACTTTGTCGGTTCAGAACCAAGAATGATATTTTCTGTCACCGAAAAGTTTTCGACCAGCATGAAGTGCTGATGGACCATTCCGATTCCCAAATCATTGGCAATATTCGGGTTGGTGATATCAACTTTTTTCCCGCGAACGCGGATTTCCCCGCCTTCCGGCTGATAAAGCCCGAAAAGGACATTCATCAAAGTCGATTTTCCAGCTCCATTTTCACCCAGCAGCGCATGGATCTCCCCTTTTTTCAATTGCAGGGTGATATTGTCATTGGCGACAAAGTTACCGAATTCCTTACGGATGTTCAGCATTTCAACTACATATTCCACTGTTTTCACTCCCTCAAAAACTGTTACATTCTCTTTTATTAATTAATACAGGAAAGGTTTCCAGGAATAAAAACCTTTCGTCTATTAATTTCCTGTAAATTTAGGCGAAAAAAAATCATAAAGACCGGTTAAACCGGTCTTTATGAGGATGACCGTGACAATCAAAAATTATTCCACTGTTTCTGGAACTGTAACTTCACCATCAACGATCTGTTGTTTGAACTCTTCAATCTGAGTCATGATGTCTTCTGAAATAGCTCCACGTGAATCTGCAAGGCCGATACCGTCGTCAGAAAGACCGTAAACGACTGTTTCGCCGCCCGGGAATTCTCCATTTTTTGCTTGTTCAGAAATGTTGTATACAGCGTTGTCCACTCGTTTAAGAACTGAAGTCAAAGTGATGTTATCTTCTCCAACTTGACCTTCGTCATACTGATCAGAGTCAACTCCGATTACCCAAACATTTTCACCGGCTTCTTTGCGTTCTTTTGCTTCAGTGAATACTCCGTTACCTGTACCGCCTGCAGCGTGGAAAATAATGTCCGAGCCGTCCTGGTACATACGGTTAGCTGTTGTTTTACCCAATTCCGCTTTATCAAAAGCACCTGTGTATTGAACATCAACTTCAACGTCAGGATTAGCAGCTTCTACTCCTGCAATGAATCCAGCTTCAAAACGCTCGATAACCGGAATATCCATCCCGCCGACAAATCCAACTTTGCCAGTTTCAGTCATCAAAGCTGCAGCAACTCCGGCAAGGAAAGCACCTTCCTGCTCTTTGAACAGAACGCTTGCAACGTTATCCGCTTCAACCACTGCATCGATGATGGCAATTTGAGCTTCCGGCTGTTGGCCAGCGATTTCAGCCACTGCGCCTTCCATCAGGAATCCAATACCGAAAACGACATCGAAGTCACGGCGGATCAGGTTGTTCAGGTTTGTGTTATAGTCAGCGTCACTTTGGGACTGAAGGTAATCAACTCCGCCGTCCGCTTCCACTTCCAGCCCATTGTCTTCAGCGAATTTCACAAGCCCTTCCCAAGCTGACTGGTTGAACGATTTGTCATCGACACCGCCGACATCCGTAACCATAGCTGAAGAGAAATCGCTTGTTTCTTCAGTGCCTTCTCCACCCTCGCCAGTTGTTGAACCGGCTGGAGTTTCCTCGTCACTGCCGCATGCAGCAAGCATAGTGCCGGCAGCAAGCATTAAAGAAAGACCTAGACCAAATTTACGTTTTGTCAATGAAATAACCCCCAAGGTTTTTTTGATAGTAGCAGGAATAGTTTGTTTTACACACGTTTTCGAACTACATGGAAACTGAATTTATCAGCCCGGAAATAGTTCTTAGAATAAAGCACCACTCGATCGTCTGTATCATAATGGAGCTGTTTTAATACCAATAATGCAGTTTCCGGATCACATTCAAGAATCGGCGACGCTTTTTCATGATAGCCGACCGGATCGATATAAGTGACCGCATAACTAATATGGGTGTCCCCGCTTTCCTCAATTGCTGAGAAAATCGAGCTCTCGGCCCGGCTCAGAAAATCTTCCGGCAAAAAGCTGGAAAGAACTTTGTCGATGCAATACACGACCGGTTCACCATTCGCTGTCCGAACCCGTTCAATAGTAATTACTGAATCTTCAGGATTGCAATGTAAGCGTTTTATATCATCTTCAGAAGCAGGGCTTTCGGATGTGCTCAGATAAATCGAGCCAGGTTCCATTCCTGCCTGCCTGATTGTATCCGAGACACTCGTCAACTGCTCGATGCCTGATGTAAACACCGGCTTCGGATTGACAAATGTTCCTACGCCATGCCGCCTGACTATGATATTATCCTCTTCCAGCAGCCTGAGGGCTTCCCTTAAGGTCGCCCGGCTGACTCCAAGTGTTTTCGCCAATTCGAATTCGGAAGGCAACTTCTCTTTTTCTTTGTATATTCCGGCAGCGATATCCTGCTTCATCCTATCGATCACTTGAAGATACAATGCCCGATGATCCGATTTAATTGTCATACGATTCACCACCAATGACAGAGATCAGACATCTGATGTAAAACATTCCTACTAATCAGAATTACTATAACACTTATTTCTAATGAAATAAATAGTGTTTTGTCGAATTTTGCGAAATTATCATAAGTCTGACTGTTCTAAAGTGCGCAAATTGTCATGATATTTACGCATTCTTTTAATATTCTTCCTGCTTTTGAACTAACACAGTCCGCGGTTTGCTGCCTTCATAAGGACCGACGACACCACGCTGTTCCATCTGATCGATGATGCGTGCGGCCCTTGAATAGCCGACACGGAATCTCCGCTGCAGCATCGACACGGACGCCGTCTGCATTTCTGTCACCAATTGAACTGCTTCATCGTAAATCTCATCGGTTTCTTCATCCATGCTGCTTTCTTCCACTTCTGTCGGAATCATATCTTCCTGATATTGCGCTTTTTGCTGTTCAATGGCAAAATCAACGATTTTTTCCACTTCGCTGTCTGACAGGAATGCTCCCTGCACACGCACGGGCTTTGACTGGCCGGCCCCCAGGAACAGCATATCTCCCCGGCCGAGCAGTTTTTCCGCTCCGCCCATATCAAGAATCGTTCGCGAATCGATTGCTGACGAAACGGCGAACGCAATCCTTGAAGGGATGTTCGCTTTGATGACACCCGTAATGACGTTGACACTCGGGCGCTGAGTCGCGATGATCAGATGGATTCCTGCTGCCCGCGCCATTTGCGCAAGTCGGGTGATGGCATCTTCCACTTCATTTGAAGCCACCATCATCAGATCTGCGAGCTCATCCACAATGACGACAATGAACGGCAGTTTCGGATGCTTTTCTTCGTTTTCTTCATTAAAGACTCTGACGTACTCATTATAGCCTTCGATATTCCGCGTCCCCGTATGTGAAAACAGCTCATAGCGGCGTTCCATCTCTGATACGATTTTCTTCAGCGCCTGCGCTGCTTTCCGCGGATCCGTCACGACCGGCGCCAATAAATGCGGAATTCCGTTATAGACATTCAGCTCAACCATTTTCGGGTCGATCATCATCATTTTCACTTCATGCGGTTTTGCGCGCATGATGATGCTCGTGATAATGCCGTTGATGCAGACAGATTTTCCGCTCCCTGTAGAACCGGCAACGAGCAGATGGGGCATTTTATTGAGTTCCGTCATGACCGCCTGCCCGGTGACGTCACGTCCAAGGCCGAACAGCAGTTTTGAATCCGGCTTGTTGTTCTCTTCAGATTCAAGCACTTCCCGGAGACTCACAATCGCCACTGAAGAATTCGGCACTTCAATGCCGATTGCCGATTTACCGGGAATCGGCGCTTCAATCCGGATATCCCGTGCTGCAAGCGCCAATGCCAGGTCGTCATGAAGGCTGACGATTTTGCTGACTTTAACACCTGTATCCGGCAGCACTTCATATTTCGTAACAGCTGGGCCCAGATGGACCTGTGTGACTTTTGCCCGCACGCCGAAGCTTTGGAATGTTTTCTCCAATTTTTTTGCGTTTTTCTGGATGCCCGCATATTCGCCGCTTTGATCGCTGTGCGGCGGCAGCGTCAGCAGTTCCATCGGAGGCAATTGATATTCCTCGTTTTCAAGTTCTTCGGCGGTCGTCATCAATTGCACGTCACCCGAAGTTGCATCTTCCTCAGTATCTTCTGCCGATGCTTTCTTTTCTTTGACCGGCTGTGCTTTCGGTTTTACATTTTCAGTAAACGCTGAAATGATCGGCTCTTCAGGAACATCCATATAAACCGATTCCGTTTCAAAATCATAGCTGTTTTCCGCTGCAACCGGCTCATTGTCTTCGATAAAGCCGCTGCTTGGCGGCTCAACCACTGTTTTATTGCCAACTTTTTTCTGCTTCTTCTTTTTCCCTGTAAATCGCTTGCTGATGGATTTGATCACTGGCTGGATGCTTGGAATCTTCTCAGCAATAAAAGGAGCCAGTGTGCGCCCCGTCAGGATGATCGCTCCGATCGACAGCAGGATAATGGAAACAATCCAGGTGCCGATAGTGTCGAACAGGAAATGCGTCAAAGCATAAAGCTGGGCGCCAATCAATCCGCCGCCAGTTGCAGTAAAGCTTTCAAAAATGGACCCGCTGACTAATGTGTCACGCTTCGTATACAGCCAGACATTGCTCGAAGTCATCGGCAAAATGGACCGGGATGCCCATATCAGATGGCAAAACAATAAAGTGCCGGTCAGTATAAAAGCAGAACCTACAGTCGTTTTCATACGCGGTTTTGGCCAGTTTCTTTTGACCATGATAAAAACTGCCAATGCGACCAATGCCACAGGAATCCCAAAAGCCAGGTAGCCAACCATGAATTCTGCACTGTTGTAGAGCATCCGGCCGACTTTCCCCGTCTGAAAAGCCATCAGTGCAGCAACCCCGAGCATCACGAGGCCGATAATTTCAAAAAAGATCGACGGCATCTGCCGAGTGTTTTTCTTTTTCGCTTTTGATTTCACATTTGTTTTCCTTATATTCTTCTGCCCACTGCGAGACATTTCTTTCCCCCATTTCGTATGTAATCGAAAAAGGATTTCCCCCGACACATCGGTATGGAAATCCTTTTCCTTTTTCTATCTTAATATTCCATAATAATCGGGATGATCATCGGACGGCGTTTAGTCTGTTGGAAAAGATAGGAATTCAGCGTGTCACGAATTTCCTGTTTGATATTGTTCCATTCAAACGTATCACGCGCCACGTATTTTTCCACAACTTTCCGGACGAGCTTCGATGATTCATCCATCAGCTCTTCTGATTCGCGGACATAAACAAAACCGCGCGAAATCATTTCCGGGCCGGAAGCGATTTTCTTCTGCTTGCGGTTCAACGTTACCACGACGATGAAGATACCATCCTGCGACAGCAACTTCCGGTCACGGAGGACAATATTGCCGACATCTCCGATTCCGATGCCGTCTATCAGGATATTGCCGGCTGTGACTCTTCCGCTCATGCGGACTTTGCCGCCTTTGTATTCCACTATGTCGCCTTTGTCGGCGATAAAGATATCGGATTTCTGCAGACCGGCCTGCTGTGCCAATTTGGAATGGGCAATCAGCATTTTGTATTCACCCTGGATGGGGATGAAATACTTCGGTTTCATCATATTCAGCATAAACTTCAGGTCTTCCTGGCTGCCATGGCCGGATACATGCACTTTTTTATTGGATGTCAGTACATGGGCGCCTGCTTTGGCCAGTTTGTTCATCGTTTGGTACATTTGGACTTCCATGCCGGGTGACGGTGTGAAAGTGATCAGAACGGTATCGGTTTCTTTGATTCGGATATCTTTATGCTGCTTGCGCACCATCTTATCGAGCGCTTCCAGTGGTTCACCCTGGTTGCCTGTTACGATGATGACAATTTCTTCATCGCGGTATTCATTTAAATCCTTCAATGAAATGACCGTCTCTTCGCCGGGATCCAAATAACCGAGGCGAACGCCCACTTCGTAACTGCTTTCCAGGCTTCTTCCCACAACAGCGACTTTTTTGCCTGTTGCCCGCGCAATATCGAAAACCTGCTGGATGCGGATGAAGTTTGACGAATAAAGGGAAACGAGAATCCGCCCTTCAGCTTTCCGGAATTCCGACTGAAGGTGTTCAGATACAACTATTTCAGAAGTTGTGTGGCCGGGACGTTCAGCCTCAGTGGAATCGGACAGCAGCATGAGAACGCCATCTTCACCCAGTTTCGCCATTTTTGCGATATCCGGTTTGTAGCTCCCTTTTGCCGATTGATCGAATTTAAACTCACCTGTATGGACAATTGCCCCTTCAGATGTGTGGAACACGATTCCAAGAGCATCGGGTATACTGTGTGTCGTATGGAAAAATGTCACATGTGTCGTATCGAAATTCATACGGCTTTTATTTGTTACTTCAAAGAATTTCACTTGTTTCAAAGAACCCTGTTCTTTGACATGCTCTTTTGCAAGGCCGATGGTCAGTTTCGAACCATAAACAGGCGCAGGCACTTTTTTCAGCAGATATGCGATCGAACCGATTGCGTCTTCATGTCCGTGTGTAAGGAAGATCCCTTTTACACGGTCCTTGTTTTCTTCCAGATAAGAGACATCCGGTATGACGATGTCCACGCCCAGCATTTCATCCTCAGGGAACATCAATCCGCTGTCGACAACAAACAGGTCTTCGTCGATTTCAATGACATACATGGCTTTGCCGATTTCCCCTACGCCGCCGAGTGGTATTACTCTAATAACTTCATTTTTAATTTTACTCAAATTATTTCCTCCTAAATTTATACCCGTACACATCCATAGACTTCATTATACGGGAATCGAAGAGAACAGTCCAAAGAAAAAAATAAACCGGCTCGGCGGCCGGTTTATTTTAAGGTTGTTCAGAAATTATTATCTGTTCAAATCATTTCGCGGCAGCTGGACGCTTTCCTCGGGGAGCGGCCTGAGATATGGAGCAAAACAGCGAAGACTC
>NZ_JRGN01000309.1 GCF_000775575.1 Planococcus sp. CAU13 | reverse complement strand
TTCTTAGATATGGAGCAAAACAGCGCAGACTCCCAGGCGACCAGGCGAAGTGCTGAGATCCACTCGGGCGAAGCGGAGCGAGAACGAGTTAGCTCAGCGCAAGCAGCCAGGAAAGCAAGCTGTTTTGCGGAATATCGATTATATCTGCTTCTCCAAGAAAAAAGGAAGGAACCGGGGCTCCTTCCTTTTGCTTAATCCACGATATCGAGGTAAGTCTTCTTCTTATGATGATTGCCTGCTGCTGAGTACACAATGGCGCGGATGGCTTTCGCCACACGGCCCTGCTTACCGATCACTTTCCCTGTATCTTTTTGATTCACAGAAAGCTTGTAGACAATACGGCTGTTATTTTCGTCAATTTCGATACGAACTTCTTCCGGATGATCAACCAGCGGTTTCACAATGGTCTCAATCAGCTGCTTCATAAGAAAAACTCCCTTACTTGTTTAATTTGTCGTTATGGAATTTCTCCATAATGCCATTTTGAGAAAACAAGTTACGAACAGTATCAGATGGTTTAGCGCCATCGTGAAGCCATTTCAACGCCAATTCTTCGTCGATTTTAACTTCAGCTGGAACTGTCAGCGGGTTGTAAGTACCTACTGTCTGGATTTGACGGCCGTCACGTGGAGCACGTGAGTCAGCTACTACAATACGGTAAAAAGGAGATTTTTTAGCTCCCATACGTTTTAAGCGAATTTTTACTGCCATTTCTTAAAGCACCTCCGAATAGTTTCACACAAGATATTATATTAGCAAGCTTTAAATAGTTTGTAAAGTATTTTTTCTTAACACCTTAAAATTTTATTTGAAAAGCTGGTCCAGGCCAGGCATCGACATCTTTTTCTTGCCTTTTTTCGTGTTCATGCCGGACATTTGTTTCATCATTTTCTTCATATCCTCAAATTGCTTCAGGAGGCGGTTAACGTCCTGTATCGATGTTCCCGATCCACGCGCAATGCGTTTTTTCCGGTTTGCGTTGATGATTTCAGGAGTTGTTTTCTCCTGAGTCGTCATTGAATAGATGATTGCTTCAACTCTGCCCATCTGGCTTTCGTCCACTTTCGCGTTTTCCAGCCCTTTGATTTTATTGGCGCCCGGGAGCATTTTGAGGATTTCATCCAATGGCCCCATTTGCTTGACCTGAGCCAGCTGCTCCAGGAAATCATCGAACGTGAATGAAGACGTGCGGAATTTCTCTTCCAGCTGCTTCGCTTTTTCTTCATCGACGTTCGTCTGCGCTTTTTCGATCAGGGAAAGCATATCGCCCATTCCGAGAATCCGGGAAGCCATGCGTTCCGGGTGGAATACGTCGAGAGCATCCATTTTTTCGCCCATCCCGACAAATTTGATCGGTTTCTGCGTAACCGTCCGGATGGAAAGCGCAGCCCCGCCTCGCGTATCACCGTCAAGTTTTGTCAGGACAACACCTGAGATGCCGATTGCTTCATCAAAACTTTGCGCGACGTTGACAGCGTCCTGGCCTGTCATGGCATCGACAACAAGGAAAATTTCATCCGGTTCTTTTATGGAACGGATATCTTTCAATTCCTGCATCAGATTTTCATCGATATGCAGACGTCCCGCCGTATCGATGATCACTGTATCCAGATGCTCGGCTTTGGCATGTTCAATCGCCTGGCGCGCAATGTCAACCGGCGAAATGTCCGTGCCTTTTGAGAATACCGGAATCGTCAGCTGCTTGCCGATCGTTTCCAATTGCTGGACCGCTGCCGGACGGTAGACATCGGCTGCCACCAGCAACGGCTTGCGGTTATGCTTTTTGCGCAGCAGTCCCGCCAATTTTCCGGTGGTAGTCGTTTTACCGGCACCCTGCAGACCGACCATCATGATGACAGTCGGCTGTTTTGTTGAAAAATTGATCTTGCTCTGTTCGCCGCCCATCAATTCCGTCAGTTCGTCCTTGACGATTTTGACGACCTGCTGGCCTGGCGTCAGGCTTTCCATGACATCGGAACCGGCAGCGCGTTCACTTACTTTTTTGACGAATTCCTTGACGACTTTCAAGTTAACATCCGCTTCGATCAATGCAAAGCGGACTTCGCGCATCATATCCTTAACGTCTGCTTCCGACACTTTCCCTTTGCCTTTAATCTTGGTCATGGTGCCTTGCAGGCGTTCGGCTAAACCTTCAAATGCCATCTATTCCGCCTCCTAATCCCATTCTTTTAATTCACTGAGAAATTTACGGATATTCTCATCAGTGAAAGGCTTGCTCTCAAATGCCGAAACCAGTTCCTGCCGCCGCTGAAATTTATCGAACAGCTGCAATTTGGATTCGTATTCTTCGAGCATCGCTTCAGTGCGGCGAATATTATCATAGACCGCCTGGCGGGTAATATTGTATTCTTCGGCTATTTCACCTAATGAATGATCATCCAAATAATACAGCATCATATAACTGCGCTGTTTTGGCGTCAGCAATTCCTGATAGAAATCGAACAAATAATTCATTCGCGTCGTTTTTTCCAAACCCATCATTTCTGCTCACCCCGCTCATACTACACACTACGATACTGAAAATGAAATCTGCCGTCAAGTAATTTTACTTGTCTGCTTTTTCTTTTTCCAGCTGTTCTTCTCTGTCCAGCCCTTCTGCAAAGAGGCCATAGACATATTTTTGAGGATCAAAGGGCTGCAGATCATCCATTTTCTCGCCAAGCCCCACAAATTTGACCGGGATCTTCAGTTTGCTGCGGATCGCGAGCACAATTCCGCCTTTGGCTGTGCCGTCCAGTTTGGTCAATACAATTCCCGTAACTTCCGTGACTTCCTTGAAAGTCTGCGCCTGGATCATGGCATTCTGCCCGGTTGTGGCATCGAGTGCCAACAGCACTTCATGCGGAGCACCGGGCACTTCCCGTGAAATGACGCGGTGCACTTTTTCGAGTTCATTCATCAGATTGACTTTGTTCTGCAGACGTCCTGCCGTGTCGCAGATCAGCACATCAACGCCGCGCGATTTTGCTGCCCGGACTGCGTCATACATAACCGCTGCCGGATCTGAACCTGCAGCCTGCTTAATAACGTCGACTCCTACACGCTCACCCCAGACGTCCAATTGCTCGATGGCACCGGCACGGAAAGTATCTCCCGCAGCCAGCAGCACGGTTTTTCCTTCATTTTTCAGGCGATGCGCCAGTTTGCCGATCGTCGTCGTTTTGCCGACGCCGTTGACACCTACCATTAAAATAACCGTCAGGCCATCAGCAAACTTGATTTCATTCAATTCCTCTTCGCCCGACTGATAGATTTCCACCAGTTTCTCCGAAATGACCGACTGGACATTCGAAGTATCCCGGACGTTTTTGCGCTGCACTTCAAAGCGCAGATCATCCATCAATTCAAGGACTGTTTCAAAGCCGACATCCGCCTGCAGCAGGACTTCTTCAAGCTCTTCAAAGAAATCTTCATCCACTTTGCGGTATTTCGCCACCAGATCATTTATTTTCGAAGTAAAGCCTGTACGCGTTTTTGCCAGGCCTTCCTTGTATTTCTCCGTCGACTGCTCCTGCTCGGCATTGCCGGCAAACTTGTCTTTCAGTTTTTTAAAGAAACTCACCTGATCACTCCTCAGTTAAATTTGTTCCTGCAGTTTAACAGAAACCAGCTTGGATATGCCTGATTCCTGCATCGTGATGCCGTAAAGGACATCTGCACCTTCCATCGTCCCTTTGCGGTGTGTGATGACAATGAATTGTGTGTCTTCACTGAATTTTTTCAGGTATTGGCTGTAGCGTACGACATTCGATTCGTCGAGTGCCGCTTCCACTTCATCCAGAATGCAGAACGGCACGGGACGGATGTTCAGAATCGCAAACAATAACGCAATCGCTGTGAGCGCGCGTTCCCCACCTGACAAAAGGCTGAGGTTCTGAAGTTTTTTGCCCGGCGGCTGGGCGATGATTTCCACACCTGTAGCAAGCATATCTTCCGGATTGGTCAGGACCAGATCAGCTGATCCGCCGCCGAACAATTCCTTGAAAACCCGCTGGAAATGTGTGCGGATGGCGTGGAAAGTATCATCGAATCGGGACGTCATTTCGTCGTCCATTTCACGGATGACCGTCCGGAGCGTGTCTTTGGCTTCGTTCAGGTCATTTCGCTGTTCGGTGAGGAAACTGTGCCGTTCCGAAACATGCTCGAATTCTTCGATGGAACCTATGTTGACCGGGCCGAGTTCTTCGATCGACTGCTTCAGCAGTTTGACTCCTTTGCGCACGACGTCTTCTTCATCCGCGAGTTCAAATTGCGCCGCCTGTTCAAGTGTCAGCCCGTAATCGGCCTCCAATTGGCCAAGCAGATTTTGAATCTGGACATCCAGGCGGGTCGTTTTGACTTCGCAGATGCGAATCGCTTCGACAAAACCTTTATGCAGCCGCTGAATCTCTTTCAATTCCTGCTCCAGCGCCGTCAAACGTGTATGATTTTCCGTGCGCCGTTCTTTTAAGCGGCTGATTTTTTCCAGGCCAGTCTGTTTTTTATGGGTCCATTTCTTAATTTCCGCAATGATTTCTTCATCTGAATAAACCTTGGCCGCTTCTTCCGATTGCAGCCACTCGAGCTCTGCGCGGATTTCGCTCAGTTTGCGGTCGCTTTTGTTCTTGCGTTCCAATAATTCAGCTTCACTTTCCGTCAATTGGTTAACACGTTCTTTCATGACTGCCAGACGGGATTTCTGGTCAGCGAACTTAACCAGCACGGCATCCCGCGCATGTTCATTTTGCTGTTTGAACTGGGTCAATTCTTCGATTCTGGCCGAAGTGCCGGTCAATTCCGCAGTAATCTCACCCAGACGCGTTGATGCCGTCTCTTTGCGGCTGGTTACCGCATCCAAATCGGAACCCCTGTTTTTCTGCTCGGCCTGAAAAACCTTGAAGCGGTCTTTTGTCGTATTGAGCACGGCATTGATTTCACGCAGCGTCATTGCCCGTTCAGATTCCAGGTCGCGGTATTTTTCGCCTTCCGAGCGTAAATCGTTCAATTTGCGTTCTGTGGAGTGAACTTCAGACTGCTCTTTTTGAACAGTCTTTTCAGCGACGGCGATCGTCTCTTTTAATTCCCTTGCCTGGACCAGCAGCTGCTCGAGCTCCGCTTTTCTCGTGAAAAACGATGCCTGTGTTTTATTGGCCCCGCCGGTCATCGAACCGCCGGCATTGACGATATCCCCTTCCAGTGTCACAACTCTGAAGCGATTGCCTGTCAGCCGTGCAATCGCCGTAGCGCCTTTCAGGTCATGCGCTACGATGACATTGCCGAGAAGATTTTCAATGATCATGCTGTAGGACCGATCGTAGTCCACCAGCTCAAATGCCATTTTAATGAACGACGGATGCTGGCGGACAGCGTTCAGCGTATGCTCCGGAATCGTTCTCGGTTTCATGACGGTCATCGGCAGGAACGTGGAACGCCCCGCTCTTTTTTCGCGCAGGAAATTGATCGCCTGGCGCGCATTTTCTTCATTTTCCACAATGATATGCTGGCTGGATGCACCGAGCGCCGTTTCAATCGCTTTTGCGAAATCCTGGTTTACTTGCGCAACTTCAGCAACAGCTCCGACTATGCCGTTCAACTGGCCGCGTTCACGCGCCTGCAGAACTTCCTTTACTCCCTGAAAAAAGCCGGAGAAATCGGCTTCCAGTTCCTGTAACGTCTCAATTCTGGAATCCAGTTGCTTTTGTGACTGATAGGCTTGATAAAGCATGCTCTGTTTTTTATCGAAAGAAGCTTTTTTATGAAGAAAGTCATTTTCGGTTTCACGGTACAGACGGCGTTTTTCTTCCAGCAGCGCTTTGATTGCCTCGTATTTCCGGTCCGCTTCCTGCCGCTCTTTCTCAAGTTTCTCCAGTTCACTGCTGAAGTCTTCCTGCTGGAGCGCGATCCGGCTTGTCGATTCGGACAATTGCTGCTGCTGCAGATCGATGTTTTTCAATTCATTTCTGACCGTCGCCTGCTCGTTCATCAATTCAATATAGAGCGATTTGAAGGATTCAATCTCGTTCTCGATATCAGCGGGAGTTCTGCTCAATTGATCTTCCAACTGTTTGATTGCATCCCTGATTTGCTGCTGTTCGGATTTTCTTTCTTTCAGCAATTTCAATTGCTCGCTGTGTTTTTCAGCAAGTGATTGGTTTTCAGCCATTTCAGCTTCGAGGCTTTGCTGCAGCCCTTTCGCCTGCCGGTCCGCATTGTGCTTTTTCTCAGACATCAGCAATTTGCGGCCTTCCCATTTTTCCGTTTCAGAACTGGCTTCTATGAGGCTGCTTTGTTCAGCGTCGATTTGAGTGTCGAGATCCGCCAGGAGTTGGCGAAGCTTGGACACAGTTTCTTCTTTTTCAGCCATCTCCGCAGCAAGTTCCATTTCCCTCCTGCTTTGATTTTCAGCGTCCCGTCCCAACTCCTCAAGTTCACGCTGCAGACGGACAGCATCAAATGCCAGCAATGCGATGTCCGCATCTTTCAGCTCTTCGCTCATCGACAGATAATCCCTTGCCGCAGATGCCTGGATCTGCAAAGGCTCCATGCGGCCATCAAGCTCGTGGAGGATATCCAGGACCCGGTTCAGGTTCTCATCGGTTTCATTTAACTTCACTTCCGCTTTTTTCTTGCGCTGTTTGTATTTCAGCACACCAGCCGCTTCTTCAAAAATTGAGCGGCGTTCTTCGGCTTTGCTGTTGAGGATTTCATCAACCCGTCCCTGGGAAATGATTGAAAAAGCTTCTTTCCCTAACCCGGAGTCCATAAAAAGATCGGTTATATCCTTTAACCGGCAATTTTGCTTGTTTAACAGATAGGCGCTTTCCCCACTTCGAAAAACCCTTCTCGTTACACTGACTTCACTGTAATCAAGAGGGACGCGTCCATCAGTATTATCGAGCACCAAAGTGACTTCGGCAAAATTCAGCGGTTTACGCGAATCACTGCCGGCAAAGATGACATCTTCCATTTTGCCGCCGCGAAGCGATTTGGCGGACTGTTCTCCGAGAACCCAGCGAATCGCATCGGTCACGTTGCTTTTCCCGCTGCCATTCGGGCCAACAACTGCTGTAACCCCGGGAACAAAATCAATGCCGATGCGATCAGCAAACGATTTGAACCCCATTACTTCCAATCTCTTCAAAAACATTCTCTAGTCCTCCATTGCCTGCTGCAATTTACGGATTGCCAGCTGGGCCGCCTGCTGTTCCGCTTCTTTTTTGGACCGTCCGTTTCCTATGCCCAGTTCCTCGTCAGCCAAAGTCACACGCGTCACAAATATACGGCTGTGCGCAGGTCCTTTTTCATCAATAATTTCATAGCTCAATGCTCCGGAATTTTTTTGCTGTACGATTTCCTGCAGCTGGCTTTTATAATCCATCACATGCGAAAAAGCACCGATTTCCACTTTCGGGAAAAGAATCACTTCCAAAAACGAAACGACCGGTTCCAGCCCCTGATCCAGATACAATGCCCCGATAAAGGATTCGAATACATCGGCAAGAAGTGCCGGACGTGTTCTTCCGCCTGTCAGCTCTTCCCCTTTGCCCAGCAAAATGTAATTGCCGAAATCCAGCTCGTTGGCAAACAGTACGAGCGAAGGTTCGCAGACAATCGATGCCCGCAGCTTCGTCAATTCGCCTTCACTCATGTCGGGGTATTTCATATACAGATAATGGGAAACCGATAATTCCAATACGGCGTCACCGAGAAATTCGAGGCGCTCGTTGTCGGTGAATTTTTTTCGTCGATGCTCATTCACATAAGATGAATGGGTGAATGCCTGATACAGCAGTGCCGGATTCCGGAAGGTGACCTTCAATTCTTTTTGAAGCTGGCTGAATGCATTTTTGACACTGTCACTCAACACTCCAGGCTTTTGTTGATTTATATTTTTTTTAATTGCCATTTTTATCTGCCTTCCTCTATTGTTCTTCCGTCAATTTTACCTGTTTTTCAGCGGTAACGCAAAAAATGAATTGACGCATAACCGCTCCGGCTTCGGGCGATCATGCGTCAAGGTCTTTTATCATTCAAAATAAAATTATGCTTGCTTCTTCTCAATGTAAGAAACTGCGTCTCCTACTGTGGACATGCCTTCTGCATCTTCATCAGAAATCTCCATGTCGAACTCATCTTCAAGTTCCATGACCAGTTCCACTACGTCAAGTGAATCAGCTCCAAGATCTCCTGTAAAGGAAGCTTCAAGTTTCACTTCGTTCTCTTCTACACCCAGACGATCCACGATTACTTTCGTTACTCTCTCCAGTACTGTTGCCAATGTCGTCACCTCCCCTCAATGCAGTATACCGAAAAATAAATTACATGACCATTCCGCCATCAAGATGGAGCGTCTGACCGGTCATATAGGAAGCCTCATCCGATGCCAGGAACAAGGCAGCTTTCGCCACTTCTTCCGGCTTGCCGAAGCGGCCGAGCGGAATCTGCGCCAGCATCGTTTTTTGAATGTCATCATTCAAACCATCCGTCATGTCAGTGGTAATAAAACCTGGGGCCACTGCGTTTGCTGTAATGCCTCTTGAAGCCAGTTCCCTGGCCGTCGTCTTCGTCAGGCCGATAACGCCCGCTTTTGAAGCGACGTAATTGGCCTGGCCGGCATTGCCCATCACACCGACAATAGATGCAATGTTGACGATGCGTCCTGAGCGCTGTTTCATCATTTGGCGCGTGACCGCTTTTGTGCAGACGAACACACCTTTTAAATTGGTGTTGATGACATCATCCCATTCATCGTCTTTCATGCGCATCATCAGGTTGTCTCGCGTGATGCCCGCATTATTGACCAGGATATCGACAGAGCCGAATGCCTCCATCGCCGCATCCACCATCGCTTTGACGTCGTCTGCATCCGCCACATTCGCTTTGACAGCGATGGCTTCACCACCGTGTTCCTTAATCGTTTCTACGACCGCTTCCGCTTTTGCCTGACTGCCGCTGTAATTGACGACAATTTTCGCGCCGGCCTGTGCGAAACGACGGGCAATTTCTGCGCCGATGCCCCTTGAAGCACCGGTGATGATGGCAGTCTTTCCTGTAAGATCGCTCATTTTTTCAGCTCCTCAATTGCGTTTTCCAGAGATTCCAAATCATTTACCGGCAATACCGTCACTGAACGGTCTATTTTTTTCACCAATCCGCTCAAAACTTTACCCGGACCGATTTCAATAAATACAGTGACACCCAATTCGATCATATTGCGCACCGATTGCTCCCATAACACAGGAGAATATAATTGGCGCACGAGCAGATCCTGGATCTGCGCTGCATGTGTTTCAGGTTCTGCCGTTACGTTTGCGACAACCGGTACGTGGGCATCCATCAAAAAGGCTTTGCTTAAGACTTCCGCCAGATCCTGGGATGCCGGACGCATCAATTCCGAATGGAACGGTCCGCTCACATCAAGCGGAATCGCCCGTTTAGCACCATTTTCCTTTGCCAGTCTGCAGGCTTCTTCAACTCCGGCTTTTGTGCCGGAAATGACGATCTGACCTGGACTGTTCAAGTTGGCCAGCTGCACAATGCCTGTTGTATCCGTTACATGATTGGTCACTTCTTCCAGTTCTTTGCTATCCATGCCTAGAATCGCCGCCATTGTCCCTTGACCGGCAGGCACTGCCTCATTCATGAAAAGGCCGCGTTTGTGCACGATTTCCACAGCTTTTTCAAATTTCAGGACGCCTGAAGCTTCCAGCGCGCTGTATTCGCCGAGGCTATGACCGGCCGTATAGGAAGGCACAACCCCAACACGTGCAAGGCGCTCTGTGATCATCGAACTGACTGTCAGCAAAGCCGGCTGTGCATTATAGGTAAGGGTCAGCTCTTCTGCCGGCCCTTCCAGCATCAAAGTCGACAGTTTCATCCCCAGCACTTTGTCGGCTGTCTCGAAAAAACCGCGGCTTCTTTCATCGATTAAAAAAGAAGCGCCCATTCCGACTGTCTGGGACCCTTGCCCCGGGTAGATAAATGCGATTTTCGTCATTCTGACTGCTCCTTTTTCAACGTATTGTAAATGGTGCCCGTCACGTCATACTCAATCATCGTACGGGTCTGGCGGATAGCATTAAAGAAAGCCGTGCTGTTGGAGGAGCCGTGTGCTTTAATGACTGGTGCTTTCAGGCCGAATAATCCTGCGCCGCCGTATTCACTGTAATCGAGCATCCCTTTCAAGCCGCGCATATCTTCCTTGACAAGAGCCGCAGCGATTTTTGTTTTCATTGATGACATGAATACATCTTTGATCATCGCAAATACGTTCATCGCGGTGCCTTCAATCGTCTTCAATACCATATTGCCGGTAAAGCCGTCGGTCACGACGACATCAGCGGCTCCATTCAATAAATCACGGGATTCCACATTGCCGATAAAATTGACTGGCGCTTCCTTCAGTAGGGGAAAAGCGGCTTTCGTCAGGTCATTTCCTTTTTTCTCTTCGGTGCCGATATTTAAGAGTCCCACAGTTGGATTCTGAATGCCGCGCACTTTTTCGGCGTAAATGCTGCCCATAATCGCGTATTGCACAAGATGCTCTGGACGCGCTTCAGCGTTTGCCCCCATATCCAGCATGACAAAACCTTTACCATCGATCGTCGGCAGAGTCGGCGCGAGCGCCGGCCGGTCGACACCGTCAATTCGCCCGACGATGAAGAGTCCGGCTGACATCAGGCCGCCGGTGTTGCCGGCAGATACACAGGCATCCGCAGTGCCATCTTTAACTGCCTGCGCCATGCGCACCATCGAAGCGTCTTTTTTCCTTCTGACCGAACGCACGGGATCATCTTCTGCCCCGATGATTTCTTCACAATGGAAGACCGTTAGCCGTTCGTGTTCTTTTATGTATTGCTGCATTTTTTCCTGATGGCCGAAAAGCTGGATTTCCAAGTCCTGAAATTCGTCCAGCGCCCTGAACACACCTTCGATGATTTCTTTTGGTGCGTTGTCCCCGCCCATTGCATCCACTGCTATTTTCATTTTGCTTCACCTTCGCTTTGTTCCGTCATTCGGTACATTTCAAATGTGCCGATAAATACAGTCACCTGGTCAACCGTTGAAACAACTTTCACATGCGCCCTGTTTTTTTCCGGCTGCCGGTCGATCACCGTTGCTTTCGCCACAATGCGCTGGCCCGCTTTGACAGGACGCAGGAATTGCAGCTCCGATTTTACAGTCAACGCCAATTCTTCATTCATGATTGCGACCGCCAGCGAATTCGCCTGAGCAAAGAGATGATGCCCCCTCGCAATCTGATTGCGCTGGAAAACGTGCTCCGGTTTCACATCGAAAATTGAAATCGCTTTTTCGTCCAATTCGATATCGATGATTTCCCCGATCACTTCATCAATCGGCAGGGATTTCACTTCATCTTCAAACGTTTTTACGGCCACATGCTTGATCCGTTCGCGCAGTTCCGGAATCGATAACTCCATCCGATCCAGGCGGATTGTCTGCACACTGACATCAAATTCGGCCGACAGCTCTTCGTCCGTCACAAATGGATTGTCACTGATCGAGTCTTTCAGCGCTTTTTGCCGCTCTCTTTTTGTCCGTTTCACTTTGTCACCGCCCGCTATTAGCACTTGGTACTAACATCAGTATATGGAAATAAAAAAAAGAATGCAAGGACGAATCTTACGTCCTGCATTCCTAATCGAGCCGCGCCATCGACAACGCACCGGATTCCTCCAGCATCTTCCGCAGGCACGCGGTTTCATCACTGGTCCAGAAATCGTCACTGTTGACGAGGCTTTCCGCATCTTTTCTGGCTGTTTCCAGCGCCCGGTAATCGTGGATCAGATCAGCCATTTTGAATTCAGGCAGACCGCTTTGTTTGCGTCCAAAGAAATCTCCCGGTCCCCGTAATTTCAAATCCTTCTCAGCCAGTACGAATCCATCGTTCGTTTCAGTCATTGAAGTCATCCGCTCTTTGCCGATTTCCGTTTTCGGATCGGCCAGCAGCACGCAATAGGATTGTTCGCTGCCACGCCCGACACGGCCACGCAATTGGTGAAGCTGCGAAAGACCGAAACGTTCCGCGTCATAGATCAGCATGAACGAGGCATTTGGTACGTTGACGCCGACTTCGACGACCGTCGTTGACACAAGCACCGCAATTTCGCCTTCTGTGAAAGAACGCATCGTTTCTTCTTTCTCGTCCGAATGCAGACGCCCGTGCATCAGACCGACTGTATATTTGCCATGGAAATAACTCGACAGCTGGCTGTACAGTTCCACCGCATTCTGAAAATCGAGTTTATCCGACTCTTCGATCAGCGGGCAAATGACATATGCCTGGCGTCCTGCTGCCAGTTCTTTTTCCATCCGGCCGACGATTTTCCCGAACATGTCTTTTTTCATCCAGAACGTCTGGATTTCTTTTCGGCCGACCGGCATTTCGTCAATTACCGACACATCCATTTCCCCGAAAGCGGAAATCGCAAGCGTCCGTGGAATCGGTGTCGCCGTCATAAAAAGAACGTCCGGGTTATAGCCTTTGTCTTTTAAGACGCGCCGCTGGTCCACACCAAAACGGTGCTGTTCATCCGTTATGACGAGACCCAGTTTTTTGAACTGGACATCCGGCTGGATCAGCGCATGGGTGCCGATCAGAATATCGATTTCCCCCGCCGCCAATTGCTGCAGGATCAGCTGACGTTTTTTGCCTTTGACTGAACCCGTCAGAAGGGCGATCGTAATGGGAAACGGCCGGAACCATTGCTCAAGCGTGTTGGCGTGCTGTTCAGCCAGTATTTCCGTCGGTGCCATCAACGCTCCCTGCACACCGGCAGTAACCGTGGCATATAGAGCGATCGCCGCGACAACCGTCTTGCCGGATCCCACATCTCCCTGCAGCAGCCGGTTCATGCGGAACGGCTCTTTCATATCTTTGGAAATTTCATTGACGACCCGTTTTTGTGCTTCGGTCAATTCGAACGGCAAAGACTGAACGAAATTCCGTACCTTTTCAACGTCGTAGTCAATGAAAGATCCGCCTTCCTCTTCGCGGTTCTTTTTGCGCAAAGCCTGCATTTTCAACTGAAACATGAGGAGCTCTTCGTAAACGAATCGCCGGCGCGCCTGTTTCAGCGAGTCGCCGTTCGGCGGGAAATGAACCCATTCCAGTGCATCTGCGAGTGGTACCAATTTATATTCCTGCAAAAATTTCGGCGGGATGCATTCCTCGAGATCGTCTTTTGCAACGTCAAGCGCCTGGCGCATCAGCTTGCGGAATGTTTTCTGATGCATAGACCCCTTCAGGCTGTATACCGGTTCAAAATCCGCACCTTCCGTACGGGGGCCGAGCGAATGGTTCGAGACGGTGATGATCTGGCGTCCGCGATCCCACTTTCCTGAGATGGTGATGATTTCACCGATGTGCAGCTTGGTTTTGACATAATGCTGGTTGAAAAACACGGCCTTTATCAAATGGCGCCCCACCATTACCTGAACCGTCGTGCGGGATTTGTTTTTTCCTAAAAAAAGGACGGAAGGTTCACTTTCGACCCTTCCCTCCACAGTTACCCGTTCATTATGTGGCGTGTCCACCAGATCCTTCAGCTGAAAATCTTCGTGGCGGAACGGAAAAGTCATGATCAGATCATGGATCGTTTCAATGTTCATTTCCTTTAAAGTTTCAGCTGCCTGTTTGCCGACGCCTTTCAGCGCCGTCACAGGATCGTTACTTGCCACTGCCGACAACCGCGCCGCCAAAGATCTTCGCCTCCAGCCATTTGCCCGTAGGAGTCGCAGCCAGGCCGCCTTTGGCCGTTTCTTTCAATGCACTCGGCATCGACTGGCCAATTTCGAACATCGCTCCGATCACTTCGTCGCAAGGGATGCGACTGGTAACGCCCGCAAGCGCCATATCAGCCGCAACTACCGCATTCGAAGCTCCCATGGCATTTCGTTTTACGCAAGGAACTTCCACTAATCCCGCCACCGGATCGCAGACCAGTCCGAGCATGTTTTTCATCGTAATTGCAAAAGCTTCCGAACTCTGCTGCGGTGATCCGCCGGCCATTTCAACGATTGCCGCTGCAGCCATCGCCGCAGCTGAACCGACTTCCGCCTGGCAGCCGCCGGCAGCGCCGGATATGGAGGCGTTGTTCGCGACAACAAATCCAAATGCGCCGGAAGTGAATAAATAACGGATCATCTGTTCACGAGTCGGATTCAACTGGTTTTTAACCGCAAACAATGTACCCGGCACAACGCCTGCCGAACCGGCAGTCGGAGTGGCACAGATCGTACCCATTGCCGCATTGACTTCGTTCGTTGCCACTGCTTTGCTGACAGCATCGAGCATCAGCGTGCCTGACAGGGAATTGCCTTTTTCGATATACGCCTGCAGGAGGACAGCGTCTCCGCCAGTTAACCCGGAAACGGAATGGACGCCTTTCAGGCCTTTTTCAACCGCTTCTTCCATCACCGTCAGATTGCGTTCCATCTGCACCATAATTTCTTCACGGCTGCGCTGGGTGATGAGCATTTCCTGCTCAATCATGATTTCTGAAATCAATTTATTTTCTGTTTCTGCACGTTCCACCAATTCTTTAACGTTGCGGAATAATACATCCATTTATAATATCCTCCTCTTCAGTCAGCAATCCGTGTCACTTGTGTGATATTCGGCAGCTGCCGCAATTCATCCATCACAGCTTTGTCCACCGTCTGGTCCACTTCGATGACCATTAAAGCCATTTCCCCTTTTTGGCGCCGCGACACTTCCATATGGCCAATATTGATATCATGCCGATACAGGCAGTTGGAAACGTTTGCAATACAGCCCGAGCGATCATCGTGCACGACCAGAATGGCCGGGTGATTGCCTGACAGCCGCAGCGGGAAGCCGTTCAATTCCGTGATTTCAATCTTGCCGCCGCCGATGGAAATGCCCATCATCGACATTTCAGTCTGGCTGTCGCCAATAACGACGCGTGCTGTATTGGGGTGGTCGGTGTGACCGGTCTCCGGAATAAACTCGAAAGCCATACCGGCTGCTGCCGCTTCTTCAAATGAAGTTTTAATGCGTTCATCGTCTGTATCATAATCCAGCAGGCCGCCGACAATCGCGACGTCCGTGCTGTGTCCTTTATAAGTTTCGGCGAAAGAGCCATAAAGATGAATTCTTGCCCATTCCGGCTGCCGCCCGAACAGATCCCTCGCTACTCTTCCGATGCGGGCTGCTCCCGCGGTATGCGAAGAAGATGGTCCGATCATGACCGGACCGATAATATCAAAAACAGATTTGAACTTCATGGCTCAAACCCCTTTCCCTCAATTTGCGTATAATTCCAGTTTAACATGAATGATGCGCTTTAGACAAAGATAAAAATGCTTTCAGCCCAAGAGGCATGGGCGATCGGAGCAACTTATGAAATGCAAAAAACCGCCGAAGAAAAGGGGTGGCCTTTTCTTCGGCGGCTTGAATTCATTCCACAGAAATAATATAAGGATAGAGCGGCTGTTTGCCATTATGGATTTCAACTTCCACTTCATCATTCAGCGACTCGATAAATTCGCCGAGCTTTTCGGCATCCTCCTTCGTCACATCTTCACCGTAAAGAATGGTGACGATTTCTGAATCGGAATCGATCAGCTTTTTCACCAATTCTTCCACAACATTTTCCAGGCTTTCGTTTGAGACGACAATCTTCCCATCCGATATGCCCATAAAATCATCTTTTTTGATGGTGATCCCATCAATGGAGGTATCGCGCACTGCAAATGTTACAGAACCCGATTTTACATGCTCCGATGCGCCGGACATCGTTTTCCGGTTTTCTTCGACGCTCGCTGAAGGGTTGAATGCGAGCAGCGCAGCCATTCCCTGAGGTACGTCCTTAGTCGGCACCACAGCGGCTTCAATATCAAGAATTTCGGCCGCCTGTTCAGCAGCCATGATAATGTTTTTATTGTTCGGCAGAATCAGCACGCGTTCAGCCGATACCGAACGGATGGCGTTGACGATATCTTCCGTGGAAGGGTTCATGGTCTGCCCGCCTTCAATGACATAGGAAGCGCCGATTGAGCGCAGTAATTCTGCCACGCCTTCTCCCATCGCTATTGTCACCACGGCATATGGATGCTTCGTGTCCTGCTTGTTATCCGCTTTTTTAAAGTCTTCTCCGACAATATCGATATGCTGCTGGCGCATATTTTCGATTTTCATGCTGATCAGGCTGCCGTAATCCTGGCCGTATGTAAGTACTTTTCCGGGTTCTTCCGAGTGGATATGGATTTTCGCCACTTCGTCGTCTGCAATAACAAGAAGTGAATCTCCGTAAGCACTCAAATCCGAACGGAATTCCGCTTCGTTGAATTCTTTTTTACCGTCTTCGAATTTCACCATGAATTCTGTGCAGTAGCCGAATTCAATATCTGCTGTGTCCATAAACCCGGCAATATTCTTATGATGTTCAGCGCTGACCAGGTCATTCATCGAATCGTTGACATGCTTCTCCGGCAATGGCTCGCCTTTCAGGCAGGCCAAAAAGCCTTCAAATACATAGACGAGCCCTTGTCCGCCGCTGTCCACTACGCCAACTTCCTTTAATACCGGCAGCAGATCCGGTGTCCGCTCCAATGAAGCTTTCGCTTCCGTAAGGATTCCTTCAAACAACACAATGATATCTGTTTCATCTTTCGAGAGTTCCATGCCTTTGGCTGCCGAATCTTTCGCCACGGTAAGGATTGTGCCCTCCACCGGTTTCATGACAGCTTTATAGGCCGTTTCGACACCATGCTGAAGAGCCTCAGCCAATTGCTTTGCCGACAATTCCTTCTCGCCCGCAATCGCTTTGCTGAAACCGCGGAACAATTGGGATAGGATTACGCCCGAGTTGCCGCGCGCTCCCATCAGCAGGCCTTTCGACAGAGCAGCGGCAGTTTTGCCGATATGCTCCTGGACGTTGGCCTCTGTCTCTTTTGCACCCGATGTCATGGATAAATTCATATTAGTTCCCGTATCGCCGTCAGGCACTGGAAAGACGTTCAACGCATCTACATAATCCGCATTCTGGAACAAATGATGAGATCCCATTTGAACCATTTCGGCGAATTTAATTCCGTTTAATGACTTCATAACCGCTTCTTCCTCCTCCTACGGGTTCGTTACGCGAACACCTTGAACATAGATATTTACTGCCTTTACAGGCATGCCAAGCGTTTTCGTGATTGTATATTTCACTTTTGACTGTACCTGGTAGGCAACTTCTGAAATCTTCGTCCCATAACTGATGATGACATACATATCTACGATCAAGTCGCCGTCTTCCTGGCGCACAATCACACCTTTGGCAAAATTCTCTTTGCGAAGTATATCAGTCAGGCCATCGCGTATTTGATGTTTTGTCGCCATTCCGACAATGCCGTAGCATTCGATTGCAGCACCACCGGCGATTTGAGCGATTACATCATTGGAAATATCGATTTGGCCATAGTCATTTTTAATTTCAATCGACATCAGAATTCCTCCTTGAGTCCTATTTCACTCTTTTCATTCTACAACAAACCCCTATATAAGAAAAGCAGGCGTTTTAAGGTGTAAAGGTTTTTTTCTTTAAAGGGCATCAAAATTAGTTGCAATGGCCAAATGTCTATGGTAAATTAGTAAAGTATGTGAAATGAAAAACGAACTGAAATTCTATAATAATTTTCAGCTTCACTTGTGAGGAGGTACTTACATGGCTAAAGTATGTGCAATCAGCGGACGTAAAGCTCGCGCTGGAAATGCTCGTTCACACGCGATGAATTCGACAAAACGTACATGGGGAGCAAACCTTCAAAAAGTTCGTATCCTTGTTAACGGCAAACCGAAACGCGTTTGGGTTTCTGCGAGAGCATTGAAATCAGGAAAAGTTGAGCGCGTTTAATCGTTCTCATGAATAATGCCAGGTCTGACTATCGTCAGCCTGGCATTTTTTCGTGGGGATTTTTTTATTCATCTGCGCTTTCGATCATGATGCAGTTTCCTTCCATAAAAGAAACAACGCCGGCACTTCCGAGTTCATTGCTGATGAAGCGGGTTGATCCGAACGGAATGGTTTCATCCAGCACTTCATATTTGAAGCCGCTCAGGCTGAACCTTTTTATTTCTTCGGCGAACGGATAAAAGGAAATATAGCGGTAGCGGCTGTCGCGCTGGATCGCATGGCTGCCAGCCTCCAGAAATCGGATGCGGTTCTGTTTATTGATCAAAAAGAACTGGATCTGCGGATAACTCAGCTGATAATCGTACAGGGCATGGAGCGCACTCATATAATGATCGAGCCGCCCGCCGGTAACGCCTGTAATGATGACGGTTTCCGGCTGGTGGGTAAGGGCTTCCGCCAATGCCAGTTCCGTATCGGTTTCATCTTTTTCGGCAGCTGCCGGTTCCAAATCCGGAAAAATTCTTTTGATGCGTTCGAATTGCCCAGCTGAAACAGAATCAAAATCCCCTATCGCTGCGGCAGGACGGATGCCTCTTTCCAATAACTCCACAGTTCCTGCATCGACTCCGATGAAGAGCGCTTCCGGCGAGATGGAAAAGTCCGGCAATTCGTCCGCCGGACCTCCCGCCACAATAATCACTTTCACGATATCGCCTCTTGGCCCGCCTTTTTGATGCTTTGCAGGGCGGCGGCCCGGTCAACACTCCCGTAAATCGCCGATCCGGCCACAAAAACATTGGCGCCGGCTTTGGCGCAGGCGACGATTGTTTCTTCATTGATGCCGCCGTCGATTTGGATGTCGATATCCAGACCCCGGTCTTTGATGATGCCGGCCAGCTGCTCCACTTTCGGCAACACGGAAGAGATGAATTTCTGCCCGCCGAAACCTGGATTGACTGTCATGAACAGCACAAGGTCAATGTCTTCCAATATCGGAAGTATGGATTCGACCGGCGTGTGCGGATTCAGCACGACTCCCGGCTTCACGCCGAATGAACGGATCAATTGAATCGTCCTGTGCAGATGCGGACTCGCTTCCACATGGACGGTAATATAATCTGCTCCCGCTTTTGCGAAATCTTCTATATAACGGTCTGCATTTTCAATCATCAGATGGACGTCGAACGGCAGTTTAGTCAATGGACGGATCGCCTGCATGACAGGGGCGCCGAATGAAATATTCGGAACAAAATGGCCATCCATGACGTCGATATGGATCCAGTCCGCCCCTGCTTTTTCAACTGCCAATACTTCTTCGCCCAGTTTCGAAAAATCTGCGGCGAGTATGGACGGTGCAATTTTAATCATTGGAATACCTCGGCTTTCTGCTCATAATTTCTTCCAGGAATTTCAGGTAATGTTTGTAGCGGTATTCCGGAATCTCTCCGGAATCCACTCCTGCCTTGATGGCACATTTGGGTTCATTCAAGTGCAGGCATTCCCGGAACTTACAGTCGTTGGATCTTTCCGCCATCTCCGGAAAACAGCCCGACAGTTCCTCTTTTTCAATCTCATCGAAATCGAACGAACTGAATCCCGGCGTATCAGCCAGCAGGCCGCTGTTGACTTCAATCAATTCCACATGGCGCGTTGTATGCTTGCCGCGGTTCAGCGCTTTGGAAATATCATCCGTTTTTAATTCGAGGGAAGGAAGAATCGTGTTCAGCATGGTCGATTTGCCTACGCCGGACTGGCCGGCAAGCACACTGGTTTTTCCTTCCAGCACCGGCATCAGCCGCTGCTGCAGTTCGGGGTCATCGATATACGTCGGAATGACTTCATAGCCGATTTTTTCATAATCAGCGATAAATGCCTGTATAGCGGGCTCCTCTTCTTCATTGAGCAAATCCATCTTGGTCAGACAAATGACCGGCTGAATGCCATGCTGTTCAATCGCGACCAGGAACCTGTCCAGTAATAACGGATGAAAATCCGGTTGCTTCGCCGAAAAAACAAGAATTGCCTGGTCGATATTCGCTATCGGCGGACGGACAAGTTCATTTTTGCGCTCGTAAACGTGCAAAATCGTCCCTTCCAGATCATTATCCGCTTTATAATCCACCATATCCCCGACCAGCGGCGAGATTTGCCTGTTTCGGAATACGCCACGGCCGCGGCATTGAATATACCGCTTACCATCTTCATCCAGCACATAATAAAATCCGCTGAGAGCTTTTCTTATTTGACCTTTCGGCATACAGTTCCTCCTTCTTACTCCACGTTATTATATTCAATCGTTTCTTCATCGATCACCCGGTTGTCACGGAAAATACGATAGACGGCCTGATTTCCTTCAGCAATCTGCAATTGGATCCGGTGTTCGGTATCTTCGGTGATCGTAAATTCTTCCACCGGCTCGGCCATGGTCCGCGTTTCATCCTGAATATAGATCTGGACCAGCTGCTCCACAGGCTCTTCGCCTTCTTCTGCCGGCGTTTCAGGTTCATATGGAATCGTAACCGTATGGATGTATGTCTTCTGCGGCATTTCCGGACGTCCCGATGACAGAACGACGTCAATTTCGGCTCCCGCCTCCAGCTCGCTGTTTGCCGCAGGCGTTTGACTCAGGACAGTACCGGCTGCCACTTCAGACGAAGTTTCTTCTCCGACTATATTGATATGGAACCCTGTCGAACGGGCATATTCACTGAGAGCCGCTTCATCGTATCCCGACAAATCAGCAACTGTGCGCATGTCCTTGCCTTTACTGACAATGAATTCAAGTTTTGTTTCACTTGGAATGATTTCGCTGCCCGCTTCCGGATTCTGCTCCAATATGGTTCCTGCAGGTTCATCTGAAAAACGTTCAGTTTGAGTGACATCCAGAAATTTCGATTCCACCAATTCCATGGTCTGCTCAATATCACGGCCGACATAATCTGCCAGTTGGGCAGATTCTTTGCCGAGGCTTAAAAATAACTGGATTTCCGATTCCTTGCTTCTGAGTTTGCCCGCTTCCGGAATTGTCCGGATTACAGCTCCTTCTTCGACTTCCTCGGAATAACGTTCCTGTTCTTCTCCTATGACAAATCCGGCAGCCTGAAGTTCTTCGACCGCTTCATCCCGCTCCATACCGGCTACATCCGGAACAGTCACCTGCTGCGGCCCGAAAAGATCCGGAAACGCTAATGCAACCGTTAAGCCTGCAATGACAAGGAACAGCAATGCTCCCACAATCCATGGCCATTTCTTTTTCTTGTCCTTGACCGGTGGAGGAGGCACCTGCTGTTTATCGGTTTTTGCATTCTTTTTAACCGGTGCTGTATTTGTAATTGTTTCTTCCGCACTGATGTAAGGCGACGAATCTTTGATTGCCGGCATTGCACGCGTCGCATCTTCGTCTATGGGCGCCCTGAATTTCGGCTCATTCAATCTTTCCGGCAATAAGACTGTCGACAAATCTTCATCCATTTCATCCGCCGACTGATAGCGGTGCTGCGCATTTTTGGCTGTCGCTTTCAACACTACATTTTCCAGGCTCTGCGGTATTGTTGGAACGATTTCACGCAGCGACGGCGTCTCGGTCTGCAGGTGCTTCAGAGCGATGGAAACAGCGGATTCGCCTGAAAACGGCAGCCTGCCTGTCAGCAATTCGTACATGACGATGCCCAGGGAATAAATATCCGACTTTTTCGTGGCGTTGCCACCGCGTGCCTGCTCAGGCGAGAGATAATGGACGGTTCCGAGCACTGAATTGGTTTGCGTATACGAAGTGGCACTCAATGCCATCGCGATGCCGAAGTCGGTAATTTTCACATTGCCATCGGCATCCATCAGAATGTTCTGAGGTTTGATATCCCGGTGGACAATCTGGTTGTGATGGGCATGCGCAAGTGCGGATGCCAATTGTTTCATAATCTTTACAGCCCGTTCAGGCTGCAGTGGTGAATGTTCGATTATGTATTCTTTCAGCGTTTTTCCTGGTACATATTCCATGACCAGATAAGGCATTGAGCCGTCTTCCCCGACATCGAAAATGTTGACGATATTCGGATGGGCCAGACTCGTCGTTGACAGGGCTTCTCTTTGAAACCTTCTCCGAAGCTCTTCTTCGTTTGAAAAATCGTAGCGCAGGATCTTGATGGCAATATCACGGTCCAAAATCATGTCATGCGCTAGATAGACGTTCGACATGCCGCCTCCGCCGATCAATTTCAATATCTTATAGCGGCCATTGATGTTTCTGCCGATTAACATACTTACACCTCCCCAGCTTTCGAGGCAAGAAGCACGAACGAAATATTGTCTTCTCCTCCCTTTTCATTGGCAAGATCGACAAGATCTTTTCCTTTTTGCGACAGGGCCGCTTCGGAACGGAGAATTTCCGCGATTTCTTCTTTGGACATTTTATTGCTGAGGCCGTCGGAACAAATCAGCAGGTAGGCAGATTCGCTTAGTTCCAGTTCAAGCATTTCACCTTCAATACCCGGTTCTGTTCCAAGGGCCCGCACAATCCAATTCTTTTTCGGATGATCTTCCGCTTCTTCTTCACTGATTTCACCATTATCGACAAGCACGTTGACATACGAATGGTCGCGCGTAATCTGCTCTGCTTTGCCATTGAATGTATACACCCGGCTGTCGCCGATATGGCAGATGACGCAGGAATTTCCTTCTATCAAAGCGGCAATCAGCGTGGTGCCCATCCCTTTGCATTCTGGATGGTCCCCTGCATATTCATAAACCTCCCTGTTGATGAGCCTGATTTTTTCATCGAGCCACATTTTCTTGCTGTCCACTGACAGGAAATTTTCTCTGTCAGCTTTCATGAACAGGCTGCCCATTGCAGCAACCGTCATTTCACTGGCAACATCTCCCGCTTTATGGCCGCCCATCCCATCTGCCACCAAAACCAGCATCAATCCGTCCGGCCGGTGAAGGACCGCCACACGATCTTCGTTCACTTCCCGCTTTTTTCCCGTATCACTTTCCATGACATAATGAAACAACAAACTCTACACCTCATCCCAAGTCAATTAGAATTGCTGATTATTCAACCGTTTGTTTTTTACGAAAAGCGGCAATGAAAAATCCATCGCTTCCGAAATCCTGTGGAAACACCTGTACAAATCCGGCATGTTTGACACCCAACGCGTCGGGCAGGCTCACTTTTATCTTCTCCATATTTGGATGCTCTTTCAGAAACCTTTCAGCCGTGCCGCGGTTTTCTTCATTGTCCACAGTGCACGTGCTGTACACCAGGATGCCTTCCGGCTTCAGTAATTGCGCCGCTTGGTCCAATAATTCGAGTTGAATTTCCTGAAGTCTGCTGAAATCCTCTGCTTTTTTCGTGTATTTGATATCCGGCTTCCGTTTGATGACGCCCAGCCCGCTGCAGGGTGCATCGACCAGCACACGATCGAATTGTTCGGTGCCGAAGCGGTCGACGCTCTTTTTGCCATCGCCGGTTTCAGCCGTAATGACGGAATGGCCAAGGCGTTCAGCCGATTCTTTGATCAGCTTCACTTTATGCGGATGAAGGTCCATCGAATACAATTCGCCTTCATTGTTCAGCTTTTCCGCGATATGGGTTGATTTCCCGCCGGGTGCCGCACACATATCAAGCACCTTCATACCCGGCTCCAGCTGCAGCGCGTATGAAGGCAGCATGGAACTTTCATCCTGGATAGTGATGAAGCCTTTTTCAAATGTCACTGTTCGAGCCGGCTGGCCATTTGTCACCACGAGGCATTCCGGTATGATTTCACTCGGCACCGCTTCAAGCCCTTCGGATTCCAGCATTTGGATCACTTCATCGACAGTTGCCCGCACAGTGTTGACGCGCACGGTCTGAGATGGAATTTTATTGTTTTCCAGCGCCATTTCACGGGTTTTTTCAAGACCGAATTGTTCCGCCCAACGTCTGATCATCCAAGCGGGATGGCTGGTTTCGATCGAGATTTTTTCGATCGGATCGGCAATCTCATTAAATGAACGGACGCCTGAGCGCTGAACCGAACGCAGAACGCCGTTCACCAATGAAGCCACTCCTCCGTGTCCCCGCCTTTTCGCAATTTCCACCGCTTCGTGGACAACCGCATGGGAAGGTATGCGGTCCAGGTAAACGATCTGATACAGCGACATGCGGAGCAGCGTCTTGACCCATGGTTCGATTTTGCCTTTCAAATACGGCTCGAGATAATAATCGAGTGTCATTTGGTGCTGCAGCGTGCCGTAGGTTATTTCCGTCAGCAGACCACGATTTTTTGCGGATATGCCGTAGCTTTCTATGGTCTTATTCAATAGAAGATTGCTGTAAGCCTGCTGGTTTTCAACTGCCCACAGAATCGAGAATGCAGCGTCGCGGACATTGCCGTGCAATTTTTTGTTTTTCATTCAAATAAATCTCCTGCCTGGATTTTGGGTCCTGTTAAATATTCTTTCGCCGTCATCCGTTTTTTGCCGGCTGGCTGCAATTCGGTTATTGCCAGAATTCCTTTGCCCGTCTGCACATGGATGGCGTCCTCAGACAGCCTGACAACTTCGCCGGGGCGTCCCGTCTCAGATCCTTCAGCTGGTTCGGACCACCAGATTTTCATATTGTCCCCTTTGAAACTGGTATAAGCCACCGGCCAGGGATGGAGGCCGCGCACCTGGTTGTACAGCTCTTCAGCGGACTTGTTCCAGTCGATGCGCTCCTGCTCACGTGATATATTGCGCGCAAACGTGACGAGTGATTCGTCCTGTTGAATGCGCTGATTCGTGCCTTCTATAATAGAAGGCAAAGTATCTCTCAGCAATTGCGTTCCGGCTGCGCTGAGTTTCTCGAACATGCTGCCGGTGTGATCGTGCTTTTCGATGGGCACAGCACTCTGCGAAATGATATCGCCCGCATCCAGCCGGTCCACCATGTACATGATGGTGACACCTGTTTCTTTTTGTCCGTCAATGATCGCCTGATGAATCGGCGCACCACCGCGGTAAGCGGGCAATAATGAAGCGTGTACATTAATCGCACCAAGTTTCGGTGTTTCCAATATTTCTGTCGGAAGAATCTGTCCGAACGCCGCGGTCACCACCAAATCCGGGTTCAGATCAAGAACAGCTTGAAACTCTTCGGGATTTTTCAGTTTCTGCGGCTGAAAAACCGGCAATCCAAGGCGCAATGCCTCCTCTTTGACCGGCGTCGGTGTCAATACTTTTTTGCGTCCAACGGGGCGGTCGGGCTGAGTCACAACAGAGACGACTTCATAGCCTTCTTCAACCAGCATGCGGAGGATCGGAACGGAAAAAGCAGGGGTTCCCATAAATACGATTCTGGTCAAATGGTTCCCTCCTCTTCTTCCTCCTGTTGGCGGATCATCTCATCCAACTCTTCCTGAGTGACATATTTTGAAATTTTGCTGGTGAATAAAACGCCATCCAAATGATCCATTTCATGCAAAATCGCGCGGGCTTCATATCCTTCAGCTTCCAGTTCATACCAGGAACCATCACGTTCCTGCGCTTTGATCTTGATATGGTCGTAGCGTTCCACTTCCCCGAAAATCCCTGGGAAACTCAGGCAGCCTTCAATATCCGTATCGGAGCCTTCATATAACACAAGTTCAGGATTGATCATTTCAATGCGGTCCTGTCCTTCGCGGAAATCGACGATGGCGGCGCGAACTGCAGTTCCGACCTGAGGAGCTGCAATTCCCACCCCATCCGCTTCAAGCATGGTTTCATACATATCATCCAGCAGAACGGCCAGATTCTTATCGAAAGTCGTAACCGGCTCACAAACTTTTTCCAGTACATCGCTTGGGTGTTTTACTATCGGGCGTATCGCCATTTGGAATTCCTCTTTTCTTTTACATGACCGAAGTCGGATTCATATCGATTGCTAATGTCGCTCCTTTTTTCAACCATTCGGAACGATAAATCTTAATCAATTGCTGCATCACTTCGGTCAGTTTCGGTTCTTTTTTGTATTTTATCAAACATTGATAGCGATATCTATTGTTGACGCGGGCTATCAAAGACGCCGAAGGGCCGATAATGATCGTCTGCGGCGACAGCTGAACACGCAGATATTCGACGGTCTGTTCAGCATATTCCGACACTGTCATCAGATCTTCATGCGTAAACTGGATATTCACCACGTAGTAATAAGGAGGATAGCCGCTTGCCCGCCTCATCGCCATTTCCTGATCGTAAAAAGGTTCATATAATTGGTCTTTCGCCAAAGTGATCGCATAATGCTCCGGTGTATACGACTGGACAAAAACGGTTCCCGGCAGCACATCACGACCCGCCCGGCCGCTGACCTGTGTCAGCAATTGATAGGTTTTCTCGGCAGCCCTGAAATCCGGCAGATGGAGCGTGGTATCTGCTGACAGCACGCCAACCAGGGTGATATTCGGAAAATCGAGACCTTTTGCAATCATTTGTGTACCGAGGAGAATATCGGCTTTTCCTTCACCAAAAGCGTTCAGGATCTTTTCATGGGCTCCTTTGTTTCGTGTCGTATCGACATCCATGCGCAAAACGCGCGCTTCCGGAACCAGTTTCGCCAATTCTTCTTCCACTTTTTGTGTACCGGTTCCAAAAAATCGGATATGCTCACTTTCACATTCCGGACAGGTGTGAGGCACACGTTCATCATATCCGCAATAATGGCATTTCATCGTTTCGCTCGACCGGTGATAGGTCAGCGATATATCGCAGTTCGGACATTGCATGACCGTACCGCAGTCCCGGCAAAGCACAAAGGAGGAATAGCCCCGTTTGTTCAGGAATAAAACCGTTTGTTCCTTCTTCTCCAGCCGGTCCCGGATGGCTTCTGCCATTTGCATGGAGAACATCGAGCGGTTGCCGTTTCTCAGCTCTTCGCGCATATCGACGATGTGGACCGAAGGCAAAGGCTGGTTTTGCGCGCGTTTTTCCAGCACGAGCAATTCGTAAACCCCTTTTTGAGCCCGCGCATACGATTCAAGTGAAGGTGTGGCGCTGCCCAAAATGACCGGGCAACTATGGTATTCACCTCGCCAAATGGCGATGTCGCGCGCATGATAGCGGGGTGAGTCGTCCTGCTTATAACTGGATTCATGTTCTTCATCCAGAATGATCAGGCCAAGTTTTTCGAAAGGAGCGAATATCGCCGACCTTGCACCAACTGCCACTTTTACTTCTCCGCGCTGGATTTTCCGCCATTCATCGTATTTCTCCCCTGCCGACAGCCCACTGTGAAGAACGGCCACCATGTCACCGAAGCGTTCTTTAAAACGCAGCGTCATCTGAGGAGTCAATGAAATTTCAGGAACCAGCATGATCGCTTCTTTTCCTTCATTCATCACCTGTTCAATTGTCTGCAGGTAAATTTCGGTCTTGCCGCTTCCCGTAATGCCGTGAAGCAGGAACGTCGTTGGTGAATTCAATGACTTATCAATCGCTTCAAACGCCTGCTGCTGCGCTTCAGTAAGCACAAGGTTCTCTTTTTTCACGACTTCTGTCAGCATTTTCGGGTCGCGGTACGTTTCAACTTGCGAAAATTGAGCCGCGCCCTTTTCGACCAGGCTGTAAATTGCAGGCAATGTAACGCCGGCAGCTTTTTGCAATTCGGAAGATTCAATGGCAAGTCCGGGGTTCATTTTCATAAAATCCATCAGCTTGAGCTGCTGTTTGGCGTTCGCCCGGACTTCGATGTTATCGAGCTCATCCAGTGATTCCGCGATGTGGACCATGCGCACTCGTTTCACGGCAGTCTGCTGCTGAATATTTGTATCGGCAATAATGGTGCCTTTATCCAATTCTTTTTTGATCAGGCCATATACGTCTTCTGCGTCCTGCGTGCGAATAAACTGTTTATCACCGAAATAGGGATGCAACCTCGAATCGATTCCTTCCAGTCCGCCGTTCAGCACAAAACGTTTTTCGTATTTTGCCCGCAGTGCAGCCGGGACCATAACTTTCAGCGCGTCAATTTCAAAACAGACCGTCTGTTCTTTCATCCACGCTGCCATTTTCAGCAGTTCCGCATTAAGCACCGGAACGACATCCATTAATTCGTGGATCGGTTTGACACGGCTTGGATCCAGATCCGTCGTTTCTTTGATATTGGTGATGAACCCGAGTACTTTTCTGTTCCCAAAAGGCACTTTCACCCGCATCCCCGGTTCTGCCAATGCTTCCAGTTTTTTCGGAACAGCATAGTCAAATGGCCGGTCAATCGGATGGGCAGCAACATCAACAATAATTTCAGCGTACATTAAGCATTTCCCTTTCAGCGATCAGCTTCAGCAGCTCCCGTGCCAGCTCCTGTTTCGGAAGAAGCTCGAACGATTTCTCAAAATCCGCTTTGCCGTACACCGTCACCCGGTTGGTGTCCGATTCGAATCCTGACTGCGATTCAGTCACATCATTGGCAATGATATAATCGGCATTTTTGCGTTCCAGTTTGCTTTTGGCGTAGTGGGCGACGTCGTTGGTTTCAGCCGCAAAGCCGATCAGAATCTGACCATCTTTTTCAGTTCCCAAATAATTGAGGATATCCGTCGTGCGCTCGAGAGCGATGGACGAATCGCCTTCCTGTTTTTTCATTTTCTGCCCATACAGCGTTTTTGGCCGGTAATCGGCGACTGCCGCGGTTTTGATGACGATATCGGAACTTGCAAATTCCGCTTTTACGGCGTGCAGCATGTCTTCTGCACTTTCCACAAAAATCCGCTTGACGCCATACGGTGCCGGAAGTGAAACCGGACCGCTGATCAGGATGGTTTCAGCGCCGAGTTCAGCGGCAGCCTGCGCCATGGCATAGCCCATCTTGCCGCTTGAAAAATTTGTCAAAAAACGGACAGGATCGATTCGTTCACGCGTCGGTCCAGCAGTCACCACTACTTTTTTGCCTTGCAGAAGCGGTTCACGCATAAAAAATCCATTGACCAATTCGGTGATTTTTTCCGGTTCTTCAAGCCTTCCTTTGCCGACATAGCCGCATGCCAAAAAGCCTTCGCTCGGTTCGATAAACCGAATGCCGTCTTCGTGCAGCTGCGCAATATTGCGTTTGACTGCCGGGTGGTCGTACATATGTACGTTCATAGCCGGCGCAATCCAAATCGGTGCGGTTGCCGCAAGCAATGTCGTGGTCACCATGTCATCACCGATGCCGTTCGCGAGTTTCCCGATGACATTTGCGGTGGCTGGTGCAACGATGATCAGATCTGCCCAGTCTGCAAGATCGATATGAGCAATTACCGATGAATCCTTTTCGTCAAACGTATCATAATAGACATCATTTCTGGACATGACCTGGAAAGTCAGCGGCTGTACAAACTGACGTGCGGATTCGGTCATGATGACTTTGACTTCTGCTCCTGCCTGAGACAGTTTACTGACAAGTGCAACCGCTTTATAAACGGCGATTCCACCGCTCACACACAATAGAATTTTGCGTTTTGCCAACAATGCAAACACCCTTTCTAAACAACAAACTCCCAAAGAACAAAGTTGCTCTGGGAGTCGTCAATTGTCATAATGGTTAGATTTCGTCATCGTAGATTGCAGATTCGTCCTGATGCACCTGTGTCAAAGCGCCTTCTGCAATTTCCTCAAGCGCTTTGCCGACCGGTTTGGCGGAAACGTAACTCGCCAATTTGTCATCGCCATGTTCGTGCAATTGGCGTGCCCGTTTGGAAGCCAAAGCCACCAACGAGTATTTTGAATCAATCTGGCTTTTCAATTTGTCAACGGATGGATATAACATCAAGCATTCTCCTTTAGCATATCAAAATATCTTTTTTCTACACGTTCGCGCTTGCAGTGTTCTGCAATGATTATGGCGTTGATGCGGTCACATGCGTGTTCCACTTCATCGTTTTCTACTACGTAATCATAAAGATTCATCATTTCGAGTTCCTGCCTTGCCGCACTTAAGCGGGAAGCGATGACTTCATCGGATTCAGTGCCGCGCCCTACAAGCCGTTCTTCAAGTTCTGACAGGCTTGGCGGCGCCAAAAAGATGAACAGGCCATCCGGAACTTTGTCCCGCACCTGCGCAGCTCCCTGGACTTCGATTTCCAGAAATACGTCACGGCCCGCATCGCGCATCTTATTGACGTACTCCAGGGGAGTGCCGTAATAATTGCCGACGAACTCAGCGTACTCAAGCAATTGGCCCTGCTCGATCAATTCCTCGAATTCATGGCGCGTCTTGAAAAAATAATCGACTTCGTCCACTTCGCCTTCCCGCGGTGACCGCGTCGTCATCGATATGGAGTATTCATAATTCGTATCCGGCTGTGAGAACAGCTCTTTTCTGACTGTGCCTTTGCCGACCCCGGAAGGTCCTGATAACACGATCAGCAGTCCGCGTTGTTTCCTCATTTCATTACCCACCTTAACCACCGCAATTACATCCGGTCTATATTCTTCGTTTTGTAACTAACTGTCTTATTATATCATAATACACGCTGGAAATGATAAGATGGAACAAAACGATTTGAAAGAGGGATTTTCATGGCATTTGATGGATTATTTACAAAAGCGATGACCACGGAACTGCAGCAGCTGGTCACCGGCAGAATTTCAAAAGTTCATCAGCCCAATCCGCTGGAACTGCTTTTACATATTCGAGCACAGGGATCCAACCATAAATTATTGATTTCAATCCACCCTTCCTACTCGAGGATTCACCTGACAAAAGAAGCGAACATCAATCCTTCCGAGCCGCCGATGTTCTGTATGCTGCTGCGCAAGCATATCGAAGGCGGCGTCATCACAGAAATTTCCCAGCACGGCATGGACCGGCTCATAATTTTGAAAATCAAGGCGAAAAATGAAATCGGCGATGATATCGAGCGTGAGCTTCATGTTGAAATGATGGGCCGGCATTCGAACGTCATCCTGGTCGACGCAGAACGGATGATGATTCTTGACAGCCTGAAACATCTGCCGCCGAGCGTCAACTCGTTCCGCACGATTCTGCCGGGACAGCCGTATATTTTCCCGCCGTCCCAGGACAAGAAAGATCCTTTCTCATCGATTGAAGAGCTCACGGCTCTTGATGACAAGGAAATGGTCCAGTCGTTTGCAGGTTTCTCACCGCTGACAGCCCGCGAATTGCATTACCGGCTGTCGAACGCTTCCGATAAGAATCCGGAGGCCGAGAAATTTCTGGAGGATTTCAGCACTGCTTCACCTGCCGGCTATTATCTTGAGCACGACGGCAAAAGCTTTTTCTCTGCAACGCCGCTCACGCATATCGATGCCCCTGCACTCGATTTCCCGAATCTGAGCGACCTGCTCGACCGCATGTACTATGCGAAAGCCGAGCGCGACCGCGTCAAGCAGCAGGCCGGTGATCTCGAACGCTGGCTGCAGAATGAGATTTCGAAACTGAAACTGAAGTTAAAGAAATTGAAAAAAGAACAGGACCAGGCGGAAAAACGCGAAGTGCTGCAATTGAACGGCGAGCTGATCATGGCAAATCTCCACCGCATCCAAAAAGGCATGAAGGAAATCGAAGTGGACAATTATTATAATGAAGAAAAAGTGCTGATTCCGCTCGATCCGCGCAAAACCCCGATTGAAAACTCCCAGCGGTTTTATTCGCGTTACCAGAAAGCCAAAATCGCTGTAGTAAAAACCCAGGAGCAGATCGATAAAACCGAAGAAGACATCGCTTATTTCGAAACGCTGATGTCACAGGTCCAGCAGGCAGGCATTTCCGATATTGAAGAAATTCGTGAAGAACTGGCCGAACAGGGTTATATGAAAGCACAAAAATCGAAGAAAAAGAAAAAACCGGTGAAGCCTTCTGTGGAAGCGTACATTTCCAGCACCGGGGTTCCGATATCTGTCGGTAAAAACAATAAACAGAACGATTACGTGACCTTCAAAGTGGCCGCGAAATCCGACACCTGGCTCCACACGAAAGATATTCCCGGATCCCATGTCGTCATCCATCACCCTGAGCCGGACGAAACGACGATTATGGAAGCCGCGACCATTGCCGCTTATTTCAGCAAAGCACGTGAGTCCTCTTCTGTGCCGGTGGACTATACGGAAGTACGCCAGGTGAAAAAGCCGAACGGCGCCAAACCCGGATTTGTCATCTATTTTGAGCAGAAAACCGTTTTTGTGACACCTGACGAAGAACTCGTCATCAAATTAAAAAAATAAGTGAAGAACAGCCGTCCTGAACGTAAAAAGGCGGCTGTTTTATTTTTACATAATATAATTAGCGATTTTTCAATTGCTGAAATGTTCTGCGTTTTTGAAAAGAGGTCTCTTATATTGCTCTTCCCGATTCTTAATGCTATGTTTTTATAGGATTATAAATAATAGGGGGTTTCTTCACCATGTTGAAAAACAAAAAATTTTTCCCGCTTGCTTCATTAATTGCATCGTCCGTGCTGGTTCTTGCAGCGTGCGGCGGAAATTCTGACGAAACTGCAGAAAAAGCGACTGCCTGGGATGAAATACAGGAAGAAGGCAAATTGACGGTTGCTACATCCGGCACATTGCTTGCGACTTCTTTCCATGATCCGGAAACCAATGAGCTGACCGGTTTTGAAGTGGAAGTGGCCCGCGAAGTGGCGGAACGCCTCGACCTCGAAATCGAATTCACGGAAATGGGCTTTGACGAAATGCTGACAAGCGTCCGGACTGGCCAGGTTGATATAGCCGCAAACGACATTGAAATTTCCGAAGACCGCGAAGAAGAATTCATCTTCTCCACGCCGATCAAATATTCCTACGGCACAGCAGTTGTCCGTAAAGACGATTTATCAGGCATCTCTTCACTAGAAGACCTTGAAGGCAAAAAAGCTGCTGGCGCCGCTACTTCCATCTACATGGAAATTGCCCGTGAATACGGAGCTGAAGAAGTGACATACGATAATGCAACAAACGAAGTCTACCTGCGTGACGTATCCATCGGCCGCACGGATGTCATTTTGAACGATTATTACCTGTCCACATTCGGCGTAGCCGCTTTCCCTGATCTGAACATCACCATCCATCCGGACATCAAGTATTTACCGTCTGAAGTCGGATTGGTCATGAATAAAGACAATACCGAACTGGCTGAAAACGTTGACCGTGTCATCAATGAAATGCTGGAAGACGGCACCATCACTGAGATTTCCAAAGAGTTCTTCGGCGGAGCGGATGTTTCTGTAGAAGTGGATATCGAGGAATAAAATAAGAAAAGCGACAACGAAGAGATGGCCCAAGGTTTATGGGCCCA
>NZ_JRGN01000081.1 GCF_000775575.1 Planococcus sp. CAU13 | reverse complement strand
GTCTCGGTCGTCTCGCTATTCCGCAGGAGTTGTGCGCCTGCACTTCAAGCCATCTGGACATGCCAAAATGCGCATGCCAAAAAAACCTGGCGGTTCCTATTTTTTTCACCAGGTTGTCTGTGCTATAGTAAAAGGGAAATGTGTTTACGAAGCCTTGCCGGATTCGTAATGAAAGAGAAGGCCGTGGCGGATAAGGTGAAATGCGACTTTCACAAACTTATTCACACAGGCGATCACCGCAACCTGATGGGGCTTTCCATTGGGTTGCTTTTTTAATTGGTCGTAATGGTCGACGATGGTGTTTTTTGCTTTTTTACGTTGAGCAATCATGGTCATCACCATAAAAAACAGGATGGTCCGCAGCCGTCTGTTTCCGCGCTTGTTGATTTTGTCTTGGTAGTGTAGCTTACCCGATTGATGGCGGCGGATATCGATGCCGATATACGCATTGATCTGCTTGGCATTTTGAAAGCGGCGGATGTCACCCAGTTCGCTGATAACCTGGACAGCCGTTTGATCACCGATTCCCGGAAATGATTTGAGCACCTGGAACTCCAACCGGTCTTGCGACAGGACCACCATCTGTCTGATCACTTCTTTTTTCTGGGTGCGCAGGGCCAATAGGCGTTTTGCGTAAGTCTTCAGGTGCTGGCAGCGCACATCTTCCGGTCCGATAGACGGATAGCTGTTTACCGCAGCGGCGAGAAGCAGCGACGCTTTCTTTTCGATTTCCTGTGCAGCCATCCGCTTGCGGGTCGCCCCTTTGATCTGGGCGAATAGGGTTTCCCTGGACACCTCATCGAGGTAGGCGGGATGGGGAAACAATTGGACGATATTCAGAAAAAGAGCGGAATTCCGGGTGAAAACCTTTTCCACAAGTGGGAAGCTCATCTGCAGAAACGCGTGCAGCCGGTTGTTGGTTTGCGAAATCTCTTTTTCGATGTCCTCGCCGTAACGCCCGAGTGCCCGCATCTGTTCGTAATAATCCGACTGTATGTAAGTCGCCTGGCGGCTGACCCTGAAATGGGATTTGGCCAGCTCATGGGCATCGCTGATGTCCGTCTTCTGCCGGCGCATGGCGGCGGTCTGCAGTTTCGCTTCCAGCGGGTTCAGCCGGCTATAGGGATAGCTGTTTTCTTGAAGAAATCGCTCGAGCGGTTGTGAATAGACACCGGTGGCCTCGAAAACCACCGCCGGCAGCTCTCCCGTCTGTTCCCGTAATGCATGAATTCGTGCCTTCAGCCCGCGAAAGCCGGCTTGTGAGTGTTCCAGTTCCCCTTCATAGTGGCACTGGTGCTTGTGGTCATAGACCACCATGGTGCTTTTTCCCATACTAACGTCAAACGCAATGACGTACTTCATCCTTTTTTCCTCCTGTTCTGTTGTCATAGAAGCCTTCACAGTGCCTTATCGATTCCATTTTCTTATACGGTCTCTGGGGACCCAACATACTAACCTGATTCGGATAAGGGTGTGAAGCGAGTCGGTTTCCTGGTTCGGATTCAGGGATCCACGCGTCCGCACGACTTCACTTCACTTCTACAAAAAAATAGTAGCACAGACCATGGCCGTGGTCTGTGCTACTAATGTTAGTATGTTTCCGCGGGGAGC
>NZ_JRGN01000180.1 GCF_000775575.1 Planococcus sp. CAU13 | reverse complement strand
GAAGAGCTGGGCCGCTGGAGTCTGGACAGCAAAAAGCGCAAGCGCCCGTCCGGACAATAAAAAACACCATTCCGCCAATCGACGAAACGGTGCATTTTTTCATACATTAACTTTATAGCTGCGGTTATGCTGGATCCGGTTTTTGCCGCTCCGTTTTGCATCATATAAAAACGCATCCGCCTTTTTGAAAAACTCGCTTTTTGACAGGCCGAAATAATAATTCTGCAGTCCTGCACTGATGGTGACAGTGCCTCCAGCGATTTCCGGATGCACCAATTCGGCGATCGCCACACGGATTTCTTCCAATTTGGCCAGCGTCTCTTCAAACGTTTTATCCAAAAAAATGACGGCAAATTCCTCACCGCCGTAGCGCGCTACGATATCATGGGGGCCGGAATTCCCGAAAATGACTTCCGCCACGCGCTTCAGCACGGCATCGCCCGTACTGTGGCCGAAGTTATCATTGATCATCTTAAAATTATCGATATCGATAACCGCCAATTGCAGATGGATTGCAGACTGCTCCCCCTGCTGGACAAGCAGATCGAGATAATTCTGGAATGTTTTGTGGTTATAGAGCCCCGTCAATGCGTCCGTTTTCGACAAACGGTCCATCACCCGGTTCTGAATCAGCAGCTCTTCCTCTTTTTCCGCTGCCTGCTGCAGAGTGGAAAGCATTTCTGCGCCTCGTTCAATGACTGCCAGATAAACGATATAGCCTCCGACCACGATGAACGGATAGGCAAAGAATTCGTACGGGGTCATGGCTTCCTGAATATCCGGACTGATTATATAAATTATAAGAAGCGCGACAAAATTGATCAGAAAACTGACGGTTAGCTTGAATTTATTGAGGTAAATCAGCGAAATCGCCATCGGCAGCAGCAAAACAATCTGCAGCCCCGGCAATCCCGGGTTGGAAAGAATCATCACCACGGCAAGTAGGGTGCCCGCGAAAAAGAGAATATAAGGAGTGTAGATTTTCAGAACTTTGACCATAAACCAGCAGATCACCATGATTGCCAGAATAAAAGCTGTCGGCCAGATCATGCGCAGCGATATATACTCTTCTATATAATAGGAATAAAAAAAGAATGTGACAATCAGGCCGACCAGCTGGCCGCCAATGGCGACGATGGACAGCAATCCGTAAAAATAAAGGATTTTTTTCGCCCATAATTCGTAATCCATTCCTTGCTGATGCGCCTTTTCCATAGGCTCCCTCCTTCCGTCTTCATTCCGTAATCTTTACTTTCATTCTATCAGTAAATTTCAGGAATAATATACTAGGTTCATGAGAATATTTTTCGTTTTTTCCTTTAGCACCACTGATTTAATCAATTTCTTATTACACCCGCAATAATAACAGAGTTTTCTAGCTATTCCCGGTCAACAAGCCTATACTTGATGGAATGCAAGTAACTAAAGTGTTTGGAAGAGGAGTGTTTCTGATGGAAGAACGTGTTGATTTCACGAATGATCTGGCGCGCTTTACCTATCATTTTCTGGAAAATCATTTCGGCGAAAGCCCCGCCTCCCTTGAAATATTCAATAAACCGCCTTTCACCCTTATCCACCTTCAGGGATTTTTGATGCCTTCCGAAAAACTTCTGCTGCAAAAAGATAAATCCACTTACGTTATGGAAACCCGCGACCTGCTGATGCAATCACTCAAAGCGGATTTCATCCAGGAATTCGAAAAAATCACCAACAAAAAGACCGTTGAATTCTACGCCGACTGGAACCTGGAAAATGAGAGCGGCATGTTTCTTGCCGTCTCGGATCAGGAAGTTCTACCGGCTGATTTCGAATGGCCGGCCGGAACAGAAGCCGAGTCGGTTCACGAAATCATAAAACTCAACAGCCAGCGGACACAAAAGCTGCCTGACCAGATCAATTATTTTTGGCTGGCCGATAATTTATTGGTCATCGAGCGGCAGGGCATCCTGATTGATATTGAAAAGCAGCTGATTGCCAATGGAGTTATGGAAGAATTGCGCCTGGCGAAACGCCCGCTGGAACATCGCATCATCAAATTGTTCAATCTCCAGCCTTATTTAAATGGAACGATCAAGGAATTATATGTCGACTGGGATTTCAAAATGGACAAAGGCTATATGGTCCTGTTGATGGAAAAAGACAACTGATCTGCCGGACAGCTTGCCTTAAGCAGTTTCTGCCCTATATGCCATGCTCTGCAGGAAAGGGGGAAATCCCCATGACGAAAGAAAAAACGGTCCAATCTGAAATAGGCGGCTATATTTCCACGTTGCTGCGAAATCATTTTGGAAAAGGCCCCACATCTGTATTCGTAACGATCAAACAGCCTTATATCGTTATCCACTTCCGGGGGTTTGTCGCACCTATGGAAGCCGTTCTGCTGAAACAGAACGAATGGAAACGTGTACTGGAAACAAGGGACCTGCTGATCAACGAACTGAAAGACGATATAAAAGAAAGCCTTCGGCGCATCGCGAAACTGGATGTCCGGGAATTCTACGCAGACTGGGATCTCGATAAAGAAACCGGTTTGCTGATCGGTGTATCAGATGAAAAAGTCAGTGAAGCGGATTTTGACTGGCCCGATGATATCGATCAAATCGCTTTTGATCAGAAAATCGCCAAAGCCAGCGAAAAAGCGGAAAAGAAACCCGGGTCGCTGCAAAGCTTTTGGCTCAATGACCGGACCATCCTCATCCGAAAAGCTGAGATCCTGGTCGGCATTGAAAATGCCCTGATTTCTGAAGGTTATGCCGAAATCCTTAAATTGGTGAAACGGCCGCTGGAACGCAAGCTGCTGATGGAAGCACGCCCCGAAAAGATTTTGGGCCGCAATGTTATCGAAATATTCCTGGACTGGAATTTCAAGGAGGATATCGGCTATATCGTATTCATGCTGGAACCCATGAAAAAAGTGAACCCATAACAGACTCGCTTTTGGCGGGTTTTTTCTTTATGTAAAGCTTTTTACCTTGATAGAAGGTGGGAAATATTACAAGTAGTTAACAAAGCGATTACTTCGGTTTGCGAAGATATTAACCGGGTAGAAATAAGGTGTAACACCCAATATACTTAAAGGAGGAGTTAGAAATGGCAGACAAGAACAACGACAACAAAATGAGTCGCGAAGAAGCAGGTCGTCTTGGAGGAGAAGCTACATCCAACAGCCATGGACAGGAATTCTACGAAGAAATTGGGCAAAAAGGCGGAGAAGCCACTTCTCAAAACCACGGCAGCGAGTTCTATGAAGAAATCGGCTCCAAAGGCGGAGAGAACAGCAACAGTGGCGGCAACAACTCTGGAGGTAATAATTCCGGAGGCAACAAGATGAGCCGCGAAGAAGCCGGTCGCAAAGGCGGACAAAACAGCAGCGGCGGAAACAATTCGTAATGGCATAATCTATAGAAAAAAGGGAAGCCCTGTGCTTCCCTTTTTTCTATACAATAAATTCTGCCTCTTATATAGTAGAGACAGGTGATGAGATGAAAACAAAACTTTATGTCAACTCGGCGAATCTGACAGCCGGGCTAACGATGAAAGATGCAGCGGAATTCGAACATAATAATATGGCGCTTCATGCCTGTGATGACCTTTCGCTGATTGTGGAAAATCGGCGGAAGCTGGCGGATTTCCTTGGGTTTACCGTAACGGATTTCGTATGCGCCAATCAGACGCACAGCGCGAATTTTTACCGCATCGAATCGGCTGACAAAGGACGCGGTTCGACCGATATCGAACATGCGGTGGCGGACACCGACGCCCTTTATACCTTTGAACCGAATATTGTGCTATCCACTTTCGCAGCTGATTGCGTACCGGTCCTTTTGTACAATGAAAAGAAAGGCCTCATCGGCGCCGTCCATTCCGGGTGGCAAGGCACTGTCAAAGAGATCACTTTCAAGCTTTTTGAGCGTCTGAAAAATGAAGAAAAGTGCAACCCTGAAGATTTCCATGTCCAGATTGGCGCGGCGCTGAGCCAGGAGAAGTTTGAAGTCGATGAAGACGTCTATTTGAAATTCCGGGCACTCGGCTATGCCGACGATTTTATGTATTTTAATGAAGGAACCGGCAAATTCCATATCGATAACCAGCTGACTGTCAAAAAGCAATGTGAACTGGCGGGCATTCCTTCCGGCCACATTTCAATCGACCGCACATGCACGTATATGAATCCGTATGGGTTTTCGTACCGCGAAGACAGGAAAGCCGGCCGGCATATGGGCTTTATCGTAAGAAGGGCTTGAGCAGAAATCTGCTCAAGCTCTTTTTTCAAGTGATTTTTGCGGAACGCGCATAACTTTTTTTAATCGTGCGTATTTCTAATTAATCGCGCATAAGATTTTCTAATCGCGCACAAATCATTTTAATCGCGCGTAAACTCATATTGCGCCTCTCTATTCCGCACCCATCCATTTTCTAATACAATAAATCCCTGGCTTTTGTTTTCTCCAATCTGTACATCAGCACAACTCCCAATAGGGCTCCGCTGACACTCGACACGATAAACGGCGGCATGAAGAAAAACGCGGCCGTTTCAGTGCCCATCAAAAGTTTGGCATAAGGCACCGCCACAAGTGATGCGATAATGCCGGTACCGATGATTTCGCCCACGGCAGCAAATCCGATGCGCCCCGACAATTTATATAGGACCCCTGCAAGCAATGCGCCGATCATACCGCCTGGAAATGCCAATAGCGACCCAGTGCCTGTCAGCACCCGCACGGCACCTGTCACAAACGCTATCGCTACGGCAGGGATTGGGCCGAAAAGCACCGCTGATATGACATTGATGGCATGCTGGATCGGATAGGCCCGTGCGATTCCTGCAGGAAACCACACAAATGCTGAACCTGCCACCGCAAGCGCTACAAACATCGACATTATGACCAGTTTTTTGGTATTCATATCATTACCCCTGTATACGAATTTTTGAAATTGGCAATTTGCCAGGCGATATCATCCGCCTCCGACAAAGCTGAAATGACTGCAACACCGCATGCGCCGGCCTGCCACACCGCCCCAGCATTTTGCGGCGTGATGCCGCCGATGCCAAAGATCGGCACTTCAGGAAAATGGCTGATGACTTCTTCGATGCCCGCTGTGCCTGCCGGACGTTTGGCATCCGCTTTTGAACGTGTCCCATAAACGGGGCCCATGCCAAGATAATCCGCTCCGGCATCAATGGCGATCCGAGCTTCTTCCAGCGAATGCACGGAAACACCCAGTATTTTCTCTTTGCCGATCAACGCCCGCGCCTGGCCGACATCCATATCATCCTGTCCGATATGGATACCATCAGCATCGATTGCGAGCGCCAAGTCGACATCGTCATTGATTAGGAAAGGAACTTTATACTGCCTGCATAATTCCTGGCAATTCTTTGCGAATTCCAGCAAATCCTGCCCCTGCAAAGCTCCCGCACCTTTTTCGCGAAGCTGGAAATGAGTGATGCCTCCCCGCAAAGCCTCTTCCAATACCGATAAAGGGTCCTTCCCTAAAGCATTCTGCGTTCCCATGATGAAATAGACAGAAGGTTTATCGAACAACCTGCACATCCCCTTTTTCTGCAAATTGACGGAAAGCTGCATGGTTCGTAGGGCCGTGTCCTGCCCCGATATGCAATTGATGCGTAAGCGCCGCCTGGATAAACCGTTTTGCCGTCTTCACTGCATCCTGCAGCGGTTGATCCTTTGCCAATTCAGCTGTCAAAACTGCGGAAAACGTGCAGCCGGTGCCGTGCGTCTGTTGCGTGTGGATGCGTGCAGAACGCAGCACAAATGATTCACCGTTCTGATCGAGGCAATAATCTTCCGCAATCAGCGGATTGTCGGCATGCCCCCCTTTGATGACGACGGCTTTCGCTCCAAAAGCGAGAATCTGTTCCGCCGCTTTTTTCCGGTCTGCCGAATTATGGATTTCCAGGCCGCTCAGCATTTCCGCTTCCGGGATATTCGGTGTAATGACCGCTGCCAGCGGCAATAACAGTTTGCGCATTGCCTCGAGCGCTTCTTTCTGCAGCAAAGTTGCACCCCCTTTTGCAATCATTACGGGATCCACCACAAGATTTTGCCAGTTGTGCTTTTCGATCCCCGCTGCCGTTTCAGCGATGATTTCAGCATCGAAAAGCATACCAGTTTTCACCGCGACAATGTCAAAATCCGAACCAATTGCATCAATTTGCGCTTTCACCGCTCCGGCAGGCATTGGGTAAACGCCGTGCACGCCGCATGTATTCTGCGCCGTTACCGCTGTAATGGCCGATGTCCCGAAAACACCGAGCTCCTGGAACGTCTTGATATCCGCCTGTATGCCCGCTCCGCCGCCGGAATCCGAACCCGCAATCGTCAATACCTGCTTGATCGCTGCCACAGCACATCCACTCCTTTCCCTTGTTCAAAATCGACACCGTTTTGCTCAATCTCCTTGCCGAATAAAATATCAAGAAACTTCTCGCGGAAGCTGCCGGGTCCTTCTGAAGAGACTGCCGCTTTTTTACCGGCTTCCCCGTAAAACTTGAGAGCTTCGATTACCCCAGTTGTCGGGTCGGCAGGAGATACTGCCGTAAAAGCGGCTGTTACGGCGCTGAGCAGGCAGCCCATGCCGGTTACAGAACTCATCAGCTCTGTACCGCCTGTGATCTTCTCCACCCGTGAACCGTCAGCCACAATATCGGTTTCGCCAGTCACTGCCACCACCAGGTTATGTTCTTTTGCCACCCGGGTCGCCACTTCCTCCAGATCGATATTGCCTTCACCTGCATCGACACCTTTTGACGCCCATTCCACTCCGCCGATTGCAGCCAGTTCACCTGCGTTGCAGCGCAGCACCTGAACATCGATTTCCCTTAAAATCCTCTGCACGGCCTCTTTCCGAAAAGCGGTCGCTCCCGCTCCAACCGGGTCCAGAATTACTGGGATCTTTTGTTTATTCGCCTGTTTCCCTGCAAGCAGCATACTGTTCAGCGTGTCTTTATTCAACGTACCGATATTCAGTGACAATGCTCGTGAAATGGCGACAAGTTCCTCCACTTCCTCTTGTGCCTCGCCCATGATCGGTGAAGCCCCTATGGCCAATAGCCCATTCGCCTGAAAATTCGATACGACGTGATTGGTGATGCAATGAATGATCGGATTTTCGCTCCTGATTTTATTGATCATATCCCACACCTTCCTTTACTTGCGCCGGCAGTTCCCACGTCTCCATCGTCCAGGCCTGCTGCCAGAAATTCCACTCGTAATAGCTGCTGCGGCGGAACCGGTCCTTCAATTCCTGCCGCCGCTCCGCCGACAGCCCTTCCGCCAGCCGGTCCATCCGATTGATCTGCTCCTGCACCAATTCACCAAACCATTCCGAACCATACGTCTCGATCCACCGATCGTAAATCGGATGATCAGGCTCGGCATCTTTCAAGCGCTCCCCGATTTCATAATAAAGCCAGTAACACGGCAGAATTGTCGCCAGCACATCCGCCAGATCCCCTTCCATCGCGCGGTACATATGCGAGACATAAGCATAGGCACTCGGCGACGGTTCGAATTTTTTCCAATCATCTTCCGTTACCCCGAGCATGCCCATAAATGATTCATGGAGCGCCATTTCCGCCGCGCATGTCTGCTCGGCATGATGCGCAAAGCTTTTTGTCGTGGCGAGGTCCGGTGCCTTGAGTGCGCCGACCGCCTGCATCTTTGCAAAATTCGTCAAATAATAAGCATCCTGCATGACGTAATAGCGGAATATCTCCACCGGCAAACGGCCGTCCGCAATCCCTTTCACGAACGGATGATCAAAACTCGCCTGCCATAGCCCCTCGCATTCCTGTCGCACTTCCTGTGTAAATTTCATCTTCTCCAGCCCCTTTCAGGCAAAATAAAATACCGCTTTCCAGTAAAGGAAAGCGGCAATCATATACGCAAAGGAATAGAGAAATCCGGCATACGCTCGCCCACTTCCCTCCGCTGGTATGATCCAGATCAGGTTCAAAGGGTCCGAGCGCTGCTCGTCTCAGCCGGTAACCGGCTCCCCCAGTGGTGCATGTATTCAGTTGTTCCCCAAAAGATTATCACATCGTCTGAAAAATCACAAATATAAAATGGCATGATGCGAAAACCACCTGCACAGCTAATTTCCGCCACTTACCCATCATTCAGAACAGAAAGGAGATTTTTCGCTTATCATTTTTTGCAAATTAATAGTTTCGATTAATAGTTATTTTTAAGAATTTCCAAAAGGTCAGTAACTTTAAATACAGAGGTCAATAGTCATTCTAAATCTTTAATATATGTATTAAAACTTCCGATAATCTGATGATATGTAAATTCCCTTAAATTTATTAGATTAAGCATTTAAAGTTGAATATTCATTGAATACTTGTAACAATTAATTTTAATATTAACTTCCATTTCAATACATATAGCTATTAGAGATAAAAACAGGGGGCGTTCTAAGGTGAGATGCGAAAGTGAAATGTTAGACTTGATTCTAGCCAAAGCAATAGAAAACGAAAATATCCGGCTGGTAGAATTGAATGGTTCTCGGGTAGATCCTCAAGCTAAAACAGACCCATTTCAAGACTATGACATTGTTTATTATGTGGAAGACATGCAACCTTTTTTAAAAAATCATTCTTGGGTGGACTATTTTGGGGAGAGAATCTTGATGCAAATGCCAGACCAAATGGTGGTTCCTCCTGCAGATAAAACCAGACAAAGCTTTTCTTATTTAATGCTTTTTACAGATGGCAATCGAATTGATTTAACATTAACCCCTGTAACACTCTTAAAAGAAAGTTTGAATATAAAGGAACCTCGTAAAATTTTATTGGATAAAGACGATAGAATCAACACTGTTGCTATCACGAGCGAAAACCCATACTTAATTTCTAAACCTGACCAGAAGGCGTTTAATGATTGTTCGAATGAATTTTGGTGGGTAAGTACATACATTGCCAAGGCGTTATGGCGCGAGGAACTCACGCTTGCTAAGTATCTCATGGAAGGGCCTGTAAGAGATATGCTATTAACGATGTTAAACTGGCATGTTGGCGTCCAAACAGAATTTACGGTCAGCACGGGAAAAGGCGGAAAACATTTAGAACAATATTTGGAGAAAGATTTGTGGCATAAGTTAATTCTTACTTATCCGAACGGAAATTATACAAGTATGTGGAAAGCACTATTTAACATGTGCACTCTATTTGAAGAAGTTTCAGTAGAGATTGGACAAGAATTGAATTTTGAGTTAGCTGATTACAAAAAGAATGTACTGAATTATTTAAAGCATATTGAAAAGCTACCGAAAAATAGTGCCCTTATTTACGGTTAAAATATTTACCGCTGTGACATAAAAAAGAGGAAGAATTAAACCGTTCGTAAAAGTACACTTTTACGAA
>NZ_JRGN01000106.1 GCF_000775575.1 Planococcus sp. CAU13 | reverse complement strand
TGGTGGCGAGACACCAACTTATCAATTCGCCCTTGTTTGGTGGCGAGACACCTATTCTTGCTTACCCTAAGTTTACACCACGTACAAGTTAGATACAAGAGATATGCAAAAATAATCCAACTCTGCTTGGATCCTGGGAAAGAGATTTACTTAATACTTTCACCAGTTGATGGCCCTACCATCTCCCATAACCTGGTTGCTTCTTCCGGACTGATGCCATAACTTTGCTGTATTGAATATGACTGAGCAGCAAAATCAACGACTCTATCTATATAGGTATCCTCATCGATCTGACCGCTCTTATATTCTTGCTCAATTGTTTCTCGGGCTTCCGTCAACCATAAATATTCTCTGTTAGCATCTATAATGTTTTGTAACGGCGGGAGTGACCTTTTTGGAGCTTTATTTCCGTTAATTGCATACATAATCGCAAGAAATGCAGCTAAAGCCCCAACTACAATGATGATGAGTCCTTCCATTTCTTCACACCCTTCCCTTCTGATAAACATATTATTACATAAGCTTCAGAAAACAAACATATAATGGATAAAATATTATTCAATTGCTTTTTTCTTTGGTGTCATAACTTAAAGGATGTGAACCCCCATGACCTTCCACTCCAAAATCGACCGCTTCTACATAATCTTCAACTCCATCGCCCTGCTAGTCGTAGCAATTGCCTGCTTCTTTCCTTATTTCATAGAAGAAGTCCCAGCTATGGCGTCCGTCATCCTGATCGGTACATTCGTTCTTTCCGCCGGCTTCCTGCTGTGGATGCTGTTTGATATCCGTTACCAAATCGAGCCGGATCATTTATTCGTGAAAGCCGGACCGCTGAAGAAACGGATTCGGTATGAAGAAATCAGCCGAGTGTCGCCCACCCGCGATGTGTTTACCGGGATGCGGATGCTGTCTTCCCGGGATGCCGTCGAGATTTTCTACCGCTCCGCTTTCATGGGCAGCGTCAAAATCTCGCCTTCCGAAAAAGAGCGGTTCCTCACAGAATTGAAAAAACACGTGCCGGAAAGCAAATTTCATAAAACCTCTTATTAGATTCCTTCTATATAAGATTGATTTTGATTCATAAGGTCTTACCATGCACTCAGCTCTTGCATGCCTGGTAAGGCTTTTTTCTTTTTCCTGAATGACTGGAGATGAAAATTCCAATACTTAAGAACTAGCTTTGGTAAGAAAGTTAATTTTATTTACAGTATTTTCTCTTTTGACAGTGTAAAAAGCCCATTCATGTGCTATCTTATTTAAGCTATGACCTTCTCAGCAGGAAAATGGCATCAAACGGATAAAGAAATTCACTGATTATTGCAGTAAAAATATTAAAAATCATCTGTTCACCAGAAATCATCATCATCAGTAGAGAAAGAGTTGTTCATTCATGGAGACCATTTCATTCACTTATAATTGGCCGCTTGTTTTTCTTTCCATTGGCGTCGCGGTTTTTTCGGCGTTTGTGGCACTGGATATCAGCACCCGCCTCGCGGTATCGGGGCGGAAGACGCGGAACAGATGGATCTTTGCCGGCGCACTTGTGCTCGGGCTTGGAATCTGGGCGATGCATTTTATCGCGATGCTTGCTTTTCATTTGTCGATGGACGTTACCTATAATGTAGCGATTGTCCTCCTGTCGATTCTGCCGGCGCTCGTGTCGTGCTGGATTGCCTTCTATATTATCAGCCGTTCGCTGAATTCGTGGAAGAGCCTGCTGATTGGTGCATTTTTCATTGGCACTGGCATCATTTCGATGCATTATATCGGTATGGAAGCCATGCAAATGGGTGCGGATATCACGTATGACCCGTTGCTTTGGGGATTATCCGCTGTTATCGCGTTCGCCACTTCGCTCGCAGCGCTGTATCTTTTATTCCAATTGCGCGATCTGTCCGGTTTTCATTGGCGCAAGATTGGCAGTGCCGTGCTGATGGGCTTGGCGGTTGCGGGTATGCATTACACCGGAATGGCGGCTGCGACGTTCGTACACATGGGAAGCCATGTGCACGGCGGCGCTTCTTCGGTCAACAGCACGGTTTTGGGTTATGCGGTGGGCCTCGGCACCCTGCTGATTTTGAGCCTTGCCTATAACAGCGTCCGCGCCGACCGCCGGATGGCGACGCAGACGGATGAATCGGAATTGAAATTCCACTCTGTAATCGAATCAGCGAATGACGCCATCATCGTGGCAGATCATACAGGCCATATCATTCAGTGGAATCAAGGAGCCGCCCGAATTTTCGGCTATCCGAAAGAAGAAGTGCTCGGCAGGAGCCTGCAGCTCATCATTCCGGAGCGTTTTCGCCAGCTGCATCAAGACGGCATAGCGCGTTACTACAAATCAAGAAAGCCTCATGTAATCGGCAAGACCCTTGAACTGGAAGGGCTGCGTAAAGACGGCAGCGAATTTCCGATTGAACTGTCGCTTGGCACGTGGGAAACGGAAGAGGGCTTGTTTTTCTCGAGCATCATCCGCGATATTACGGAACGGAAGCTGACGGAAGAAAGAATCAGCAGCCTCGTTTACCTGGATCCACTGACCAGCCTGCCGAACCGGCGCCTGTTCAATGACCGGCTCGAATCGACGCTTGCCCGGTCGGCAGAGGATGGTCAATCGTTCTCGCTCTTGTATCTGGATATCGATCATTTCAAATTGGTCAATGATATGCTCGGCCACGCGGGCGGCGATCAATTGCTGATGGAAGTGACCGATCGGCTGCAGGGGCAGATTGCTGAAAAAGATACGCTGTCACGTCTCGGCGGCGACGAATTCATCTTCCTATTGCCATGGACGGATCATAATCAGGCGGCGGAATATGCGCAGCGGATTTTGGACAGCTTCCGTCAGCCATTCCGTTTGAACGGTGAAGAGCTGTTTGTCACGCCTTCGGTGGGCATCAGCCTGTACCCGTCTGACGGGCAGGATGCGGAGACGCTGATCAAAAACGCCGACATCGCGCTTTACCGCGTGAAAGAGGAAGGCAAGAACAGCTTCCAGTTTTTCACGAATAAAATGGACGACGAAGTGGCACGCCGCTCCAAAATTGCAATCGGTCTCCGGAAAGGGCTGGAGCGCGGCGAGTTTACCATCCATTATCAGCCGCAGATTGATATCAAATCCGGCGGCATCATCGGCGTCGAAGCGCTCGTCCGCTGGGTCCACCCGCATATGGGGCCGATTTCGCCGGGCGAGTTCATCCCGATTGCGGAAGAATCGGGCACCATCATCCAGCTCGGTGAATTTGTGCTCCGCAATGCCTGCCTGCAGAACAAAGCCTGGCAGGATGCGGGGCTGCCGAAGTTCCGGATGGCAATCAATATTTCCGCCCGCCAGTTTTCACAGATCAACCTTTGTGAATTGGTCGAGAGCGCATTGAACGATTCCGGCCTGGAACCGGAATACTTGGAACTCGAGCTGACCGAAAGCATTATCCAGGGGGCGTCGAGCGCTGTCGAGACGATGAAGGAACTGAAAGCGATGGGCATCCATCTGTCGATCGATGATTTCGGCACAGGCTATTCGTCTTTAAGTTACCTGAAGCTGTTCCCGATCAACACCTTGAAAATCGACCAGTATTTCACGCGCAATATCCACGTCGATGTCAAAGACGCTGCGCTCGTCGACACCATCATCCGCATGGCGCACAATCTGGAGCTGAACGTCATCGCGGAAGGCGTCGAAACCGATGAACAGCTGAGTTTCCTGAAAGAGCGCCATTGCAACCAGGCGCAGGGCTACCTGTTCAACCGGCCGCTTCCGGCGGACGACATCCAGCGGCTTTACGGCGATCCGGCACCTTTGGGTGTATGAAAAAAAGGCTCTTGAGATCTTTCGTCTCAAGAGCCTTTTCTTCTTTTATGGAAATAAATTCTCGTGAAGCGCTTCGGATTATTTCTTCATCTTCAAAAAATCGCTGATGTCGATGACGTTCGACATCGCTTTTTTATTTTCTTCCTGAATTTCCAGGTACACTTCTTTCCGGTGGATGGTGATGTGGCGTGGCGCTTCGATGCCGAGCTTGACGGTTTCGCCTTCAACGGAGTTGATGGTGATTTCGATCTGGTCATCGATGATGATCGATTCGCCTTTTTTGCGTCCGAGTACGAGCATCGCCTACACCTTCCTTGCTTCAGCCTGGAATAAAGGCTGTTTGATCTCGTAGGTTTTATTGTCCAGCACCGTCTGCATGCCGAGCTGCTTTTTGTTGTTGATGACGAGCGGCGCTTTCAGGTTGGTCGTCGCGTGCTGCATCTCACCGGGCACGGTGACGGTTGTCAGGACGAGCGCGTCGGCCGGGTCTTCGAGTTCCAGGTGTTCGACTGTCCCTTCGGAAATTTTGACGTCGTAATCCTGGAAAAATGAAAACGGATCGACGAGGAAGAAGCTGATGTCTTCCGCTTCCAGCGACTGCAGGAAGAAAAACGGCGTATCTTTTTTGGTGTCAGCGGGAATCAGGACGTATTTCTGGTATTCATCGAAGCCGGGGATTCCTCGCGAAAACGTGATGACGCTTGAGTCTGCGACTTCTATTTCACCGAAGCGGGTAGTTTGGAATTTCATGATGGGCTCCTTTCAGGACTGTGATACTTTCGCTAGTTACTATTTTACACAGCTTGCGTTATTTAAACAGCAAATTTTTACAATTAATTTTTCTCTTAAAATAAATGAAAGCTTTTCGTGGAGGAAAAGCTTTCTTCAGGGTTTGCCGACGAGCAGATTTGTCAGGCCAGGATTTATCGTCGATTTTT
>NZ_JRGN01000224.1 GCF_000775575.1 Planococcus sp. CAU13 | reverse complement strand
CTGAAACTCTAACTTTAAGGGGTCACTACCTCTGCAGACTGCAGAAGAGGCATTTTTTGTTTTTATCTCTATGTCCAGACTCCAACGTCCCAGCTATTCGGGTCATAAGTCAGTCCAGCTGTGCGGCTAACGCCACTTCGCTGGCCCGCCTTATGGCTTTCAGAGCTTAGCGGGCGTTGCCGCTTTACTTTATTCCCCTACCGGATAAGGTTCAATGCGTTCCGATGGTTTCGGATGCTTGATCTTCGGCAGGATTTTATTGAGTGGTACAGAGCGTGTCAAATCATGTGTGGATGGGTCAGCCGGATCGAATTTATCAAGGAAGTTCATCACTTCTTTTACGATCGGCGTCGGTGTGGAAGCTCCGGCAGTGACGCCGACAGTTTCAACGCCTTCCAGCCAGTCAAGATTCAGTTCGGACAAATCAGAAATGCGGTATGCCGGTGTGCCGGCAATATCCTGCGACACCTGGGCAAGACGGTTTGAGTTGTTGCTCATCGGGTCGCCGATGACAATCAGAAGGTCAGCTTCACCGGCCTGCTCGGCGACGGCTTCCTGCCGCACTTGAGTTGCAAGGCAAATTTCTTTATGGACTTCTGAATGCGGATATTTTTCTTTAAGACGTTTCATCATATCGACGACATCCCATTGGCTCATCGTCGTCTGGTTCGTGATGATGATTTTGTCTGCAGTAAGTTCAAGCTTATTGACGTCTTCCACGTTTTCAACCAAATGGACCAGGTCAGGAGCGACGCCTATAGCGCCTTCCGGTTCGGGGTGGCCGCTTTTGCCGATATAAACGATATGGAATCCTTCAGCTGTTTTTTCGCGGATCAGATCGTGCGTCACGGTAACATCAGGGCAAGTCGCATCAATTGATACGAGCCCTTTGCGGCGTGCCAGTTCACGCACCTGCGGCGAAACACCGTGTGCAGTGAAAATAACGGTTCCTGTTTCAACTTTCTCCAGGATTTCCAGGCGGTTGCTGCCGTCCAGCGTGATGATGCCATCCTCTTCGAATGCGTCGGTTACGTGTTTATTATGCACAATCATACCTAATATATAGATGGGACGGGGAAGAGTCTCGTCCATTGCAGCGTTCTTTGCAATGACCATGGCATCCACCACTCCGTAGCAATAACCTCTAGGTGATATTTTCTTAACTTTCATCTGTACCGCTCCTTTCAACAATCAATAATTTCATTATAACGGAGACGGTGCAGCTTTACAAAAGTTCCATCGCTCAGAAGTGCCGGTTTATGCTATAATATACGAAGCGTAAGGAGGGAATTATATCCCATGACAAATTTCAACGAATATTCATTAAAACCATTCCTATTGGAGGCAGTGGAGAAACTCGGTTTTACAGAACCGACTCCGATCCAAAAACAGATCATGCCCCATATATTGAAAGGCAATAGTGCTATTGGCCAATCCCATACAGGGACAGGCAAGACACACAGTTTCATCATTCCCATCGTTCAACGGATAGACGAGAGCCGCCAGGAAGTGCAGGCGGTCATCGCCGCGCCGACGCGCGAGCTTGGAACACAGCTTTACAACGAAGTCCTAAAGCTTACAGAAGGGACGGGCATCGAAGTCAAATCGTTTATCGGTGGAACAGACAAACAGCGTTCCATCAATAAACTGAAGACCCAGCCGCATATTGTAATCGGTACACCTGGACGACTGAAGGACATGGTCAATGAACGTGCACTGTTCGTCCACACGGCAAAAATCCTTGTTGTCGATGAAGCGGATTTGGCGTTTGATATGGGCTTTATCGAGGAAATCGATCAGGTTGCAGGAAAAATGCAGGAAAACCTTGAAATGTATGTCTTTTCTGCCACAATTCCCGAAAAGCTGAAACCGTTTCTGAAGAAGTACATGGAATCGCCTGTCCACATTAAAATTGACGACAAAAAACCGACTGCTGAAGGCCTTGAATTTTACCTCGTGCCGGTGCGCAGCAAAAAGAAAATGGAGCGCCTGAAAGAAGTAATGGAAATCATCAACCCTTACCTGGCAATCATTTTCGTCAATACACGCACCAATGCTGATTACGTGGCAGATCAATTGGCAAAATCTGGCATCAAAGTCGGCCGTGTCCACGGGGATCTTGCTCCGCGTGAACGTGTGAAAATGATGCGCCAGATCCGTGACCTCGAGTATCAATACATTGTGGCTACAGATTTAGCGGCACGCGGCATTGACATCCAGGGTGTCAGCCATGTCATCAACTACGAATTGCCGGAAGACCTGGAATTCTTCATTCACCGTGTCGGCCGTACTGCCCGGGCGGGAATGAAAGGCCTTGCGATCACACTGTTCAAACCTGAAGAAGACGACGCCATTGTGCGTGTCGAGAAAATGGGCATACCGTTCCAGCAAAAGGATATCGTGAAGGGTGAGTTTGTTGACCTGAAAGAACGCCACAGCCGGAAAACGCGTGTCCGTACGACAAATGAAGCGGATGCCAAAGCGAAAACGATGGTCCATAAACCGAAATCGGTCAAACCGATGTACAAGAAGAAGATGAAATGGAAAATGGACGAAATCAAAAAAGCGGAACGCAGAAAAAACCGCAAGAAATAAGGAGTCGAATTTTCTATGTTACTCGGATCTCACGTATCGATGAGCGGCAAAAAAATGCTGCTTGCAGCCAGCGAAGAAGCAGCTTCCTACGGCGCAACAACCTTCATGATTTATACGGGGGCCCCGCAAAATACGCGGCGCAAACCGATTGAAGAGCTGAATATCGAAGCGGGACTGGCGCATATGGCGGCCAATGGCCTGTCGAATATCGTCGTCCACGCCCCGTACATCATCAATCTCGGCAACAGCCAGAAACCCGAAACTTTTGCACTGGGCGTTGAATTTCTTCAAAAGGAAATTGAACGGACTGCTGCTTTGGGTGCAAAACAGATTGTCCTTCACCCGGGAGCGCATGTCGGCGCCGGTGCGGATATCGGAATTGCCAAAATCATTGAAGGTCTGAATGAAGTGCTGAGCCAGGATTTTCCTGTGAATATTGCATTGGAAACGATGGCCGGCAAAGGCTCGGAATGCGGCCGCAGTTTTGAAGAACTCGCTGCCATCATCAATGGCGTCACGAATAATGAGCGTTTGTCAGTGTGCTTTGATACTTGTCATACACATGATTCCGGTTATAACATCAAAGAAGATTTTGACGGCGTGCTGGAAGGGTTCGACCGCATTATCGGTGTTGACCGCCTGCAGGTGCTGCACATAAACGACAGCAAGAATGTCCGCGGAGCAGCGAAAGACCGCCATGAAAATATCGGCTTTGGTGAAATCGGCTTTGATGCACTCAATGGCATCGTCCATCACCGCGATTTGAAGCACGTACCGAAAATTCTGGAAACTCCGTATGTTGGCACAGACGCCAAAAACAAAAAAGCGCCATACGCCTTTGAAATCGAGATGTTCAAGGCGGGCATCTTTTCACCAGGCGTCATAGAAGACATGAAAGCTCCTCTTTAATAGAGGAGTTTTTCTTTTTGGGATGTTTAGGTTTACAATGCGCTTAAACTGTCATATACTTTTTAAATGTAAATCGTAATCATTCTTAATTAGAAAAGAGGCGGCTTTATGGATGCGCCATTGATTGAAATCAAAGACATCAGCTTTGATTATGAAGAAACCAAAGCGCTCGACAATATCTCCATGAAAGTGGAGAAAGGGGATTTCCTGGCCATTCTGGGACCCAATGGTTCAGGCAAGTCGACTTTGCTTAAGATTATGCTTGGTCTGATCAAGCCGACAAAAGGATCGATCAAATTATTCGGGATGGATTCGAAGAATTTCAAAAACCGTGAATGGATCGGTTATGTATCCCAGAAATCAAATTCGTTCAATTCCGGTTTTCCGGCGACAGTGGAAGAAGTGGTTGCCGGGGGCCTGGCAAAAAAAGCGGGATTGTTCCACCGCCTGCCAAAAACAGTGGATGAAGATGTGAATGAAGCATTAACCGCTGTCGGCATGGAAAAATTTCTGAAAAGAAGCATCAGTGAATTGTCCGGCGGCCAGCAGCAGCGTGTTTTTATTGCGCGTGCGCTTGTTTCGAAGCCGAAAATGCTGATTCTGGATGAGCCGACCGTAGGGATCGACCACCAGAACGTACAGGCTTTTTACGACATGCTGGCGTCATTGAACCGGGAAAAAGATATAACACTTGTCATGGTTACACATGATGTAGATACAGTGACAGACCGGATTTCACATGTAGCGTGCCTGAACCAGACCATCCATTTCCATGGTTTCAAAGAACAGTTCCAGACTTTGAGTGATGAGGAACGCGCTTCCTGGTATGGCCATTCCGTACGTAAAATCCATCATGCGGGAGGCGGCCATTGACCATGATAGATGCTATTTTAACTTATGAATTTCTGCAGAATGCTTTCGGCGCCGGTCTCATCATCGGCGTCATCGCACCTTTACTCGGTGTGTTCATCGTCGTGCGGCGGCTGTCGCTCATCGCGGATGCACTCAGCCATGTAACGCTTGCTGGAATAGCGGGAAGCCTGTACTTGAGCCAAAGTGTGGCAGCTTTCGCAACGCTGAATCCGCTGTTTCTTGGAATTGCCGCTTCTGTCGGCGGTTCGGTGCTGATAGAACGGCTGCGAAGCCTCTATAAACATTATGAGGAATTGGCGATTCCGATCATCCTGTCGGCAGGCATCGGATTCGGCGCCATTTTCATTTCATTGGCACAGGGATTCTCCAACGATCTATTCGGTTATTTATTCGGCTCAGTTTCAGCTGTCAGCAGGGAAGACCTGTGGATTGTCGTTGCAATCGCCATTGTCGTCATGGCATTCATCGTCCTGTTTTTCAAGGAGCTGTTCGTGCTGTCCTTTGATGATGAATATGCAAGGGCATCAGGTCTGCCGGCAAAATGGGTACATTTCATGTTCATGATCGTCACGGCACTCGTTATCGCCGGATCGATGCGCATTGTCGGAATCCTGCTGGTATCGTCGCTGATGACGATTCCGGTTGCAGCCGCGATGCGTGTATCAAAAAGCTTTAAACAGACCATCCTGTTGTCCATCGTATTTGGCGAAGCTTCCGTTATTGTGGGCCTTATCGCTGCCTTCCATTTCAATCTGGCGCCGGGAGGCACAATAGTGGTTACTTCCATTTTATTATTGCTGCTGGTTCTGCTTTATAAAAAAATAGCAGTCAGCGTGAAAAGGGGCGCGATCGCATGAATCTACAAAAAGCTTGGGATATTCTGAAGGATAAGGGCTATAAGGAAACATCGAAGCGAAACCAGATCCTTGAGTTGTTTGCCAACGATGAACGCTATCTGACGGCGCGTGATCTGCTGGATGTGATGCAACGGGATTATCCGGGCATGAGCTATGATACTGTCTACCGCAATCTGGCGACTTTCGTGAGCCTCGGCATTCTGGAAGAAACCGAGCTGTCAGGTGAACGTCATTTCCGTATGCAATGTGAAAGTGACTCACATCACCACCATTTTATCTGCATGGACTGCGGCAAAATAAAGGAAATTCCTTTGTGCCCGATGGATCTGCTGGGCGCGGCATTGCCGGCCTACGAAATCGACAACCACAAATTCGAGATTTACGGCAGATGTCCTGAATGCAAATAGAGAAAAGCGATAACGCCCGTTAAGCTCTGAAAGGCATAAGGCGGATCAGCGAAGTGGCCTTGGCCACGCAGCTGAGTCGACTTATGACCCGAAGAGCTGGGCCGTTGG
>NZ_JRGN01000004.1 GCF_000775575.1 Planococcus sp. CAU13 | reverse complement strand
CCTTCTCCTTCGCCTTCCCCGTTGCCTTCACCTTCAGCGCTTTCGGATCCCTCATCGCCAGCTGCACTATCACCGGCGCCTTCACCTTCACCGCTGCCCGCCGAATCGCTCTGCTGGCCGTCTGCCCCATTTTCTGATTCTGAAGCTGATTCCGATTCCGGATCCCTTTCAGTTTCATTGGAATCCTCTGGATCAGCGGAAAGATCATTGGCAGCAAGCGCTTGCTGCAGATCGGATGCCACCGGTTTGCCCATTTCACTTAACGCTGTTTGTGTTTTGCCTGCCTGTTCGGCCAATTTCGCGGATGCATCACTCAAATCCTTTGCTTCTTCATTTGCCTGTTCGGTTTCTTCCTGCATTTTCTTTTGTTTTTGCAGCTCGAGCTCTTTCTGCTTTTTCACCAGTTCGCGCAGCGCCTGTTCAGGAGTTTCGCTGTCTTTAAGCTTTTCTTCCAGATTTTCCATCTCTTTTTTTACTACAGGCGATTTGGCCTGCTCTTTTTGCTGCTCCACTTTCTCAATCATTTCTTCTATTAATTCCTGTTCCTGCTCATGCTCTTTCGCTTCGAGTTGCGTCGAAGCAGGGAACAATCCCGATATGATCAATAAAATGGCCAGTACTATCGAGGTCAGCAGCCACTTTGGCAAAAACCATTCATTTTTCTCTTTTTTGAATAATTGGTAGCTTATATGGATTTCTTTTTCTATCCTGGCTGCTAAATCGGCTGCCAGATGATTGCCGTGAGGCAGCTGCGACAAAGTAAGGAGCTGGTTATGGGGCGTATACTTATCCAGCTCTGTAATTGCCTGTTTGCGGCGGGGAATGGCCCTGATATTCCACAGCCAATGAATAAAAACGCCAAGTCCCGCTGCAGCATATACATAAAATCCATAATAAGGAAAAACAAACAGCCTTGAAATCACCAATACCAGCAGCGCTGCAGCCAAACCAGAACAAAGAGCAATTTGCAATGTTTTCCCCATATGCTGCAGTTTCAGGCGGCGGTTTGCTTTTTTGATAAATTCAGTGATTTTCCGGCTGTCCATAAGGCATTCTCCTTATCTGTATTTATTCATATTAACCCGCAGTCTGCTGACAGAAAGCCACATTGCTGCGATAAAAATCAGGATGTAAAAAATGGAATAGCTAACCCATAACGGAAGCGGAATTCCAGTCGCCAGGCTGATTTCATCATTAAAACCGGGCTCCAGTAAAGTGAGCAGCACCACCGCCGGGTTGATGCTCGCCCAAAAATAGCTGAGCGGCGAGATTCCCGATCCCATGGCTGCTCCAGACAGTGTGACCGTGAGAATGAGAAAAAATCCGGTTACGGCTGTTAAAAAAATCGTTGTGCCATAGGTCACAATCATCGAAGTGATGGTCCGCCGGGTCAATGTGGAATACATGACGCCCAAACTGCCGATCACCAGCAAAGTCAAAAAATAAAACAGAAAGATGACTGCAATCTGGCTGGGAGCCACTCCTCCATATAAAAATACCATACTGTAGATCGGCAGTCCGGAAACCACCAGCAGCAGCAAAAACGCAATAGATGACAGCAGTTTTCCGAAAATAATCTGGAAACTGCTCTGGGCCGTTGTCAGCAGGATATTCAGCGTCTGCTTTTCGCGTTCACTGCTGATGGTGCCCGCAGTCAGTCCCGGTGTGATAAACAAAATCAGCCCCAGCTGGATATAGCTCAGCATACTGAACAGCATGAAACTTTCTGCCGGACGGAAAAATCCGCCGCCTGTAACCGAACTGGTGAGGTTGATGAAACCGAATACAAAAATCCCCATGACCATCAAATAAAAGAATAATCCGGTAAAACTTTTCATATTCCGGAATCTTAATTTTATTTCCTTTATCAGCACGGGATTGGCCAGGAGCTCTTTCATATCGTTTCAACTCCTTTCGTAATTTCCATGAAGATATCCTCCAAATCGGTTTCTTCTTCTGAAAATGACAGGACAGGCAATCCGGACGCCATTGTCCTGCGCAATAAAACCAATTGGTCTTCATCGCTGCCCTTATAAAGGAACTGGACGGTCCGGCCTTCGATATTTTCGGTAATCTGCGAAACCTGGGGATCATTTTCGAAAAACGCAACCGCTTCCGCCAATGGTCCAGCCAGTTTGACACTGATGACTTTTTCGCTTTGAAGCCTTTCCTGGATGCTTTGGACAGATCCATGGGCGACCAGTTCCCCCGAATCGATGACACCGAGGCTGTCGCACATTTCAGCGAGTTCCGGCAGGATATGGGAAGAAATCAGGATCGTTTTTCCCATCGCTTTCAACTCCTTCAGAATTTCCCGCATTTCCACCCGTGCACGCGGGTCAAGCCCCGAAGCCGGTTCGTCAAGTATCAGAATGCTCGGATCATGGATCAGCGCACGAGCCAGGCAAAGGCGCTGCTTCATCCCACGGGACAGCAGGTCAACATAATCGTAACGCTTGCCGGCCAGATTCACCAATTCGAGGAGCTGCGGAATCAGCACTTTACGCTGCTGTGCATCAAGCCCGTAGCTGGCTCCGTAAAAATCGAGATACTCCTCTGTTTTCAATTGATCATAAACGCCAAAGAAGTCAGGCATGTAACCGATCTGCCTGCGCACTTCATGAGGATTCTCCGAAATGCTGAAGCCGTTGATCCACGCCTCTCCGGCAGTCGGCTGCAGGAGTGTTGCCAATATTGAAAATGTCGTTGTTTTGCCGGCGCCATTCGCTCCGACAAATCCAAAAACAGTCCCTTTTTCAATGGTCAGGTTCAAATTTTTCAGAGCGTAAAAGGAACCGTATTTTTTGGTTAATCCCTTTATTTCAATCATTGATTCACAACTCCTTCCAGAACTATTTCAGGCAACGTAACTTCCGAATAACCGGTCTGTGCATTATTGAAGATTCGGATTTCTATTTTTCCGTCATCGGAAATATAATTGCCGCTGTTGTCAGTCAAATCGGTGGATCCTGCCGGCAACGCTTCAAATTCACCTGTATCCGTGCGGAATATGGATAATTCCACATCCGTCGCAGCTGTTTGGATACTGAGTCCTGTCCAGTCTGCTTCCGCTTCGGTCAACGCGTCCGGAAGCTGGTACTGTACCATGTATTCACCAGGTTCCAGGCCGTAGAACCCTGGATTATCAGGGTATTCATGAATAAAGCCCCTCGGATCTGCCGCCTGGATATCCACATCGAAATTTTCCGTATCGATCCTAATTTCCCCTTCAAACGTGACAGCCGGCTCGAAACTTTGCGCAAGCAGATGGACTGCCGACACTTTGGCATCCTGATTCTCCAGACTTACGGGTACGAGCGCATCACCCGAATACGCGATAAGATAAGGAGTGGAGGCATTGCCCTTCAAGTGTTCATAAGACAACGCCAATGCGCTTTGTTTTCTGGCTTCGACCAACTCTTCTTTAGTGGTCATCGGCTGATAACCGAGGATTTGGCCGATGGGCGAAATCGGCTGCAGCAAATCGGATTGCAGCGGTTCAGCCACCTGTTTTTCTTCACCCGGATTAAAATCACCCAATGAAAGCAGCCGGGTGCCTGTCCAGATTGCGGCATCGCGGACTGCAAACGGGAAGGAATTTCGAATAGTACCATTTAAAATGCCATCTTCCACCGCCAGCTGAATATCAAAATTACCGCTGCCGCTGATATAAGATTGACCGATGAAAGAAGCAACCGACCAATAGCGCATATCGAGAACCGTCAATGTTGACGAACCCGCCCCTTTTTCCAGTATGGCGTTATTATGCAGATTGCCTCCTGCGAACTGGTCTCCTGCAGTCGCTGTCATCGTAGTCGTGGGAGGAGCGGTAAACCGATAATCACCTCCGCGGTTCGACAGCAGCGTGTTCATGTAATACCCTGTCAGCCCTCCGTCATCGTCCACTTCAAAAAAACCGGTCTGCTGAATCTGCGGATTGGCAATGCGGTCTTTTGCACCTGCTGCAAAAATTCCGATGGACGCCAGAACTGCAAACACCGGAATTGCAATCCAGGCAAATTCCCGTTTGTCTTTTTTGGTCAGCACGACATACAGCACCGGCACAGCCAGAATGATATACAGCAGAATAATGAAAAACATGGCTGTTTTTGAAACTGCGAAACTTTCGAACAGCTCATTGGTCATGCCCATTTCATAAGACATTCTTTCTTTGATGGACTGATCCTGCTGAATAGAAGCTGCAGCGGGGACATCGCCGAGCAAAGCGAGAAGGAACTCTCCGTAGCCCTGCTGTGTAACGACCGGTTCATCCCCCAGCGAAAAAGCAGTCTGGATTATCGTCCCTGAGCCAGCGGTCGCAGCAGCAGCGAGAATTTTGTCCTGTTCGCCAAGAAGCACCTGCGCTCCTTCTTTGATTTCTGACTGAAAAACAGGAATCGGATTTTCAAATCCGGAAACCGGTATTTCTCCCTGCGAAGACAGTTTCATCGGTAGCAGGTCGGCGAGATTTCCCATTGACGCTTCCAGATTGCTGTTTGCTCCGATGATTATATTTCCTCCCTGTTCTAACCAGGCAGCAACGGCCTCCTGCGTGTCAGCCGGAAGATCGCTGTATGGAAATTCGTCGATGATCAGGTAATCCAAACTGTCCAGCGCCAGTGCATCTGACGGCAAAGCCATACCGTCCTGCTGATTGAAATAGAAGACTTCGGCATCCGCTCCTCCAGCCGGCAATACTTCCCCTAGTCCACGCAGGCGATCCGCATTTTCAGTCAAAGCGCCGACGAACAGAACCTCAGCGTTATAATAATTGGGCTGGATCGATTTGCTGCCCGTAAATTTTATGGCGCGCCCATCATCCCAGCCGCCCTCATAAAGGAAAATCGTCTGAGCAACCGTACCTCCGGAGTATCTATTGTCCATCATCCCTGGCAGCGAAAGGCGGTACGTCTTGCTTTCCCCCGTTGCAAGATCAAGAGGGACAGCGAGTCCTGAACCGATGTTATAGCTTTCGGAATAATCGATAATGAGGTCCCCTGAAAAAGCTGTGCCGCTATTTGTGGCTGTGATGGTCAGCGGAACTCCCCGGTTATATTTCACCTTATTTTGAAAACCGGCTTCAACATCGATTGTAATATCCGCTTCCGCCTTTACCCACTGCGGAAAAATGCACAATATCGATGCAAATAGAATAATGAATGCAAATGAGAAATACTTTTTCATGCGGCCCCTCCTTTTCTTCTCTATTCATTAGTACGCCCCGGCTGTAAAATAGTTCCTTCAGATTATAAAGAAAAGCGGACAGCAAGATGCCGTCCGCTTTCTTTATTGTCTGCTGAAAAATTCATGGATAAAACCGGGCATGAATTCGAGAACTTCTTCATCAGGATCCAGTTTTGCATGATGGAGACCGAATTCTGAATCGACGCCGGCCCAGAACATCATTCCAGGAATCTGTTCAGTAAAATAACCAAAATCTTCCCCGGTCATTGCGGCATCTGCGCGGACAGCTGTGATGCCGTCGGCTGATGCGGCGAAATCCAGGAATTCTTCAGCCAATTGCCCATCATTATCCACTTCTTTGTAAGAAGCTCCATAATCTATCGAGATCCGGCAGTTATAGCCGGTTTCCACCGCTTTGCAGATTGCTTCGATGCGCTGTTTCATTTTCAGCATCGATAGATTGTTGAGTGTCCGTATCGTGCCTTCCAGACGGGCATTTTCCGCGATGATGTTCTGCACTGTGCCCGCTGTGAATTTTCCTACGGTGAGCACTGCCGAATCCATCGGGTTGATGCTGCGGCTGACAATCGTCTGCAGCTGCATCAAAAGGGATGCCCCCGCTACCGCCATATCTTCCGTCAAATGAGGAAATGCTGCATGTCCGCCTTTGCCGTGCAGATCGATGAAAAGTTCCGACGTATTGGCAAACAGCAGACCCGGTTTTGTCGATACTGTTCCGACCGGCAATTCCGGTGCGATATGCATGGCAAATATTTTATCCGGCCAGAAATCGGGGCGTTCGGTTTTCAGCCATTCCCGGAACGGCAAAGCTCCGCCGGGCCCTTCTTCCGCCGGCTGGAAAATCACGAGCACATCCTGTTTGACTGGTTTGTTCACCAGCTTATGCAGTAAACCGATGGCATTGGCCATATGGATATCGTGGCCACAGGCATGCATGAAGCCGTCATGAAGTGAACTGAACGGATAACCCGTGTTCTCTTTTATCGGCAGCCCATCAATGTCCGTGCGCCAGGCAATCAATTTGTCGGCATCGTATCCGCTCACTTTTACGGCCAGCCCCGTCTTCCATTCGACAATTTCCATCCTTTCCTGCGGCATCGACCGGATCAGCTGCAGGAGATGCTGCTGCGTTTTAAATTCCTGAAATCCGAGTTCCGGTATGGTGTGCAATTCTCTTCTGATTTTAATGAGGTCCATGACTGACCCTTATAACTGACGCAATTCTTGTTTGATTTCCGTTTTCGAACGTGTTTTTTCATCCATTAATTTTAAAACACGTGCCGGTGTGCCGCCAACTACCGAATTCGCCGGTACGTCTTCGATCACGATGGCGCCTGCTGCTACAACTGCGCCTTCACCGATGCGCACACCTTCAAGCACAACAGCGTTAGCGCCGATCATCACATTGTCTTCCACAATGACCGGAGTTGCCGATGCAGGTTCAATAACGCCTGCAAGCACTGCGCCTGCTCCGATATGGCAATTCTTGCCGACAGTCGCACGGCCGCCCATGATAACGCCCATATCAATCATCGTGCCATCACCGATTACCGCGCCGATATTGATGACCGCACCCATCATGATGATGCAGTTATTGCCGATTTCCACATTATCACGGATAAATGCACCCGGTTCGATACGGCTGTTGATATTTTTCAGATCCAGCAGTGGAATGGCGGAATGGCGGCGGTCGTTTTCGACAACATAATCTTCGATTGAATCCTTGTGTTGTTCCAGCGCTTTTTCAAGATCTGTCCATTCACCGAAAACAGTCGCATGAGCGCCTTCTCCGAAAACTTTTGCAGACTCGCCGTAATCTAATGAGGCAACGCCTTCCCCTTTTACATAAACTTTAACAGGCGTTGATTTTTTTGCATTCTGTATGTACGAAATTATTTCATTGGCATCCATTTGTTTCATCTTTGAAAACCTCTTTCTATAGTTAATGATGTAATTATAACGGAATTCGAGATTAAATTCATTACTCTACTTCAATAAAGCGGCATGCTTTTGCACAATTTCCACAAAAGCGGTGACCTGCCGCAGCTCAAATGCCGACTCATAGCCGATCAGCCATGTATCGCGCGTCAGTTCCAAATCCTCTGCGTGTCCCGATAAAGCGACAGTATGGACGTCTTCTGTCCCGTTCAAAGTGATGGCCGGCAGAATTGCGTAGCCGATGCCGTTGACTGCCATCTGCTTGCACGTTTCAATTTGATCCACTGTTATTTGCCGCTTGGGATTTGACTCAAAATGTTTTTGCCACCATTGCTGGATTTCTTCATAATAATTGGAATCACTTTTGAATTGGATAAAAGGCCGTTCTGTTTTCATTACCTGATCAAGTGAATTGATTTCTTTGTCGACGAGATACAGGGTGTCCCGGAATAAGTGAATTTTTTTCCCTTTCCAGTCTGTATGCCCCCGGACAATTCCGATATGCGCCTCGCCTTCATACAGCGCCCTCGTAATTTCTGAACTCCAACCCGTAATCAGCTGGATCTTTGCCTGTGGATAAAGCGTGACGAAATCCTTCAGCACTTTTGGCAGCCAGTTCTGCCCAATAATGGTGGCACAGGCGATTTTCAATGTGCCGTGCACTTTGGACGTCAGCGTATGGAGCACTTCGAAAATCTCTTCTTTCCGCTGGAGCGTTTCATTGGCGTAGCCGATAACCAATTCGCCGGCGGGAGTCGGGGTCAGCCCTTTTTGGGAACGGATGAACAATTGCTGGCCCCATTCTTTTTCGATGGATTGCAGCCTTTGCGAGAGGGCCGGCTGTGAAAGGAAAAGCCGCTCTGAAGCTTTTCGCATATTGCCTTCTTCGGCCAGAATTTTAATGATCATTTCTTCATTCGACATTTTTTCCCACTCCTTTATCCCGTGGCAGCCCGAAAATCAGCAGGAGGCTGATAAAGGCAAACACTGCCATTAATGCATAGACGTTTTGCAGCGCAAGTGACAATCCGTTCTGCAGATAATCCAGTGTCCCGGCAAGCATCCCTTCCCGGCTGTCCACAGTCAACAGTGTATTGATGGAGTCGAGATTGTATTCTCCATCACCTTGCGCAAAATAGTTCAGCAGCGACGTATTCAGCACGGTTCCGAGCAGCGCCACACCGATCGTGCTGCCGAGATTACGCATGAACATGTTAGACGCCGTGGCGACGCCCCGTTTTTCGTAATTGACAGCGCTTTGGATGGAAACGATGAACGCCGTGCTGGTCAGCCCCATCCCTATTCCAATAACGAAACTCGACAGTGCCGCCCACCATGGACCTGATTCCGGACGCATAGCCACGAATAGTAACGCTCCTGCCACCAGAAACAGTCCGCCCGCCAGTGATGTGCGGAAATTTCCATACCTGATCAATAATCGGCCAGATAATGTGGCGGCAATCGGCCAGCCAATTGACATGGCAGTCAATGTGAATCCGGCGATGGCTGCCGGCTGTTCCATAACGCCGGTTACATAGGTCGGCAAATAGCTCGAAACGGCAATGAGGATGACGCCTGTAGCAAGAGAAACAAGATTAGCGTAGAGAATCGTTTTGTTTTTCCAAATATCAAACGGCATAATCGGATCTTTTGCCCGGCGTTCAACAAAAACGAATAAGGTGAACGCCAGCACTGCCGTTATTATAAGCATGACCGAAGTTGCAGAGAGCCAGTCAAAACCGACTCCTCCTTCAATAAGAAAATAGAGCAAACTGACCAATCCAATGGTCAGCAGCAAAGCACCTGTGTAATCGATCACAGGCTTGCCGTTTTTCTTCGGCTCCTTCAAGAACACCAAAACGCCTGCAAGCGCCAATATCCCAAGCGGTATATTGACCCAAAAAACATATTCCCAGCCGACTGTAGCGACAAGGACCCCGCCGATCGCTGGCCCTGAAACCGCTGAAATTCCCCACACACTGGATAAATAACCCTGGATTTTAGCGCGTTCTTCTGCAGAATAGATATCTCCCACTATAGTGGTCGCTATTGGCAATACGGCGCCTGCCCCCATTCCCTGAATCAGGCGGAACAGGATCAATTGATCCATCGTAACGGCCAAACCGCACAGCAGGGATCCGACAAGAAACAGCAGGATCCCGAAAGCGAAAATCGGCTTCCGGCCGAATATATCGGATAATTTTCCGTAAATCAGAACGGTCACTGTATTCATCAATAGGTAGGCTGAAAATACCCAGCTGTATTTTGAAAACCCACCCAGGTCTGCGGCAATGCTAGGCATGGCTGTAGCCACAATTGTCGCTTCCACCGCTCCGACGAACATGGCCAGCATGACCGACGCCAGAACGAGTGGCCGATTTGTCGTCTTCATAGTCGATTTTCCTCTTTTCAGCTGACATAAGAAAAGCGACGGCACCCGTTAAGCTCT
>NZ_JRGN01000232.1 GCF_000775575.1 Planococcus sp. CAU13 | reverse complement strand
GGTACACCGACTGACCCTGAAGAGCCAGTTAAACAACTGTTCCCTGACGTATCGAAAAAATATTGGGCCTATGATGCTATTCAAGCAATCTATCAAAAAGGTATTATCACAGGTTACCCACAAAAAAATGGACCGCCATTATTTAAACCCGGCAACTCCATTGAACGCCAGCACGTTGCAGTGATGCTGACCAGAGCCCTTACGTTCGACAAAGTCGAAGCCTTTAAACCTTTCAATGATATTCCTGCATCACACATTTATTTCAATGAAATTAAAACTGTGCAGCAGGCCAATATCTTTGACGGCAAAAACGGCAAATTCGAACCGAAAGAGTTCCTGACCAGAGCTCAAATGGCCAAAGTATTGGTTGAGGCATTCGATCTCAAAGAAACCAAAAAGCATCCTTTCCCGGATGCTAAAGGACACTGGGCTGAGAATTACATCTCCATACTTTATGCAACGGAAATCACTACAGGTTCTGAAGGAATGTTCAAACCTCAGAAAAACGTAACTAGAGCAGAATTTGCAACTTTCATGGACCGCGCTTTGAAGTATAAAGAAAACAATCAGTAACCAGGAAAAGAAAAATCAGCAGCCGACCGGCATGTCCCGGAGCGGCTGCTGATTTTTGATGTTAAACACAATTTTAAATGGAATTTAAATCATTATTTTTCTAAAATAAAACATGAATGTTTTGAAAAGGATGACGACACAGCTTTTCTCCCCTATAATAGGATTAGACTTAGGAAAAGGAGCGTTTATGGAATGAGTGAATTGCAAGAGTTACTGGCTGATAATCTCGTTTTCAACCATATCCCTTTTCCCATAATCATTATGAACGAAAACGGCCAAACCGTTTGGTGCAGCCGCCATGCAGAAAGAGTTTTCAAAATAGAATCGGAGTCTGTCAAGGGTCAAATCAGCCCTTATATGAATCCCGAGAAAGCTGCTCTTTATAAGTGTTCATGGGAAAAGGTAATAACCAGCAAAGATCCGATACGACTGGAAGAAGTGGAAGTTGAGCTCGGCGATGGATCGCTGACTTATACAACCGTTGTCACCAAAGTATTCAAATCAGGAAAAGAAAAATTTATCTTAACAATTTTTGAAATGGATGAAGCCCAGCAGGCCGACTCACCGGCAAGAGAGCTTGAGAGTCTGCGGAACGGACTGGACGACTCTTTCATGATGCTTTATTTCGATGAAGAATTTTTGATTACATATGCGAATCCACTATTTTTGAAATTGAGCAAATGGACACCCAAGCGGATTCTCGGAAAACCGATCTGGCAAATGTTCGGTGATTCGGAAGAAGAACATGAGATAATTGAAGAGTTGATGGAGACCCTGAAAAAAGGCGAAGTCTGGAACGGGGAAGCTAAAAAAGTGAAAAAAGATGGGGAAATTTATTGGGTGGATCTGACCGCCATCCCCATTATTCTTGCCGGTGCTGAAACCTATTACATATTCCTGGAAAAAGACATCACAGGAGCCAAAGAAACCCAGCATCATCTGGAAGAAATCGCTTTTATTGATTCCGTTACCGGCCTTGAGAATCGCCACCGCCTTGAGCAGGTAGTCAACCAATATATCGAAGAACGCAGACATTTTTCATTTGTATTTTTCGATATCGATCACTTCTATACACTGCGGGACGTTTCGAACAGCGATACCGAAAAAGAATTGCTGATCGAATTCACCAAACGGCTGCGGATGTATTTTTCTGATTCGCTGATCACGCGGACCGGCCTGCATGAATTTGCATTGGTCACCCCGTTAAGCCAGTGGTTCATCGAAGGATTCCTGACTTATTTACAGCAGCACCCCATCTATATTCAAGGAGCTGCAATTCCGCTGACTGTCAGCGGGGCCGTAACCCGGTATCCCGAAGACCAGCAGACTTTTGTGCATCTGATGAAAGCTTCGCACGCTACGATTAAAAAAGTAAAAGAGCGGGGCGGCAGTGCCATATCGGCACTGACAGCCGATGACCACGAAAGGCTCAACCGCAAAGCACTTATTGAACGCCGGTTGATCCACGCTCTCGATATGAAAAATCTGGAGGTCCTCTACCAGCCGCAGATCAACCTGAAAACCGGTGAAGTTGAACGTGTCGAAGCCCTTGTCCGCTGGCAGGATATCCAAGCTGGAATTGTATCGCCGGATGAGCTGATTCCAATTGCCGAAGAAAATGGCATGATCCACGAAATTGGTAAGTTTGTCGTCGAAACCGTGTGCCGGCAGTTAAAAGACTGGAGTTCCCGGTCTATCACGATGAATGTCAGCATCAATTCTTCCATCCGGGAATTCCGGGACAAGGACATGGCCCGCCAATTGATGGAACAACTGACCATCAATGGCTGCAACGCCAATCGGCTGACTGTCGAGATTACTGAAAAATTCGCGCTGGAAGCAGAAGCCGAGCATTCGATTGTTCGCCAGATGAAGCAATTGCATCAACAAGGAATCTCGTTTTCACTGGATGATTTCGGGACCGGCTATGCTTCTTTCCGTTATATGCTGCTGCTTCCTATTTCCAGTCTGAAAATCGATAAAGATATTATCCAGTCGATCACCCAGCAGGAAAAAATGCAAAAACTCATCAACGGGATGATTCAATTCGGTAAATCGCTTGACCTTCAGGTAATTGCCGAAGGCGTCGAAACAAAAGAGCAGCTTGAATTGCTCCGGGCTATGGACTGCGACAGTATCCAGGGTTACATTACCGGGCATCCGATGACTGCAGCCGAACTGGAAACATGGCTCAAACATGCTTAGACAAAAAAAATCGGCATGACACGGGATCAACTCCGTGTCATGCCGATTTTCTTTTGTGTTCTTTTCGCCTGCCGTTTGAAAACCATCTGCATCAGAACTTCTGCAAACACGAGCCCCATCGCTATCGCTCCCGAAACCATCAGCGCATCCGCAGCAAAAGCAATGGCCTCCAGGTAATTATTCTCCACGATATTGCGCATCGCGTTATACGCTTTGCTGCCGGGCACCAGAGGAATAATTCCTGCAATACTGAATACAATCATAGGCATCTTGAATTTTTTCGCAAGAATGTGGGCAACTAACGCCACCGCAAATGCACCGGCAAATGTTGCCTGAACCGAATCTTCAAACGCAAGGAAATACATGCGATAAATCAGCCAGCCGCTCATTCCGACCAATCCGCAGCTGACGAGGGTCCGGCGAGGCGCATTGAAAACAACCCCAAATGCGCCGGCTGCCAAAAAACTTAAAAAAGCCTCCAGTGGCCAATTCATCCAATCCCCCCTTTAAAATGACAATACGAGTGCAATTCCCGCACCAATGGCAAAAGCTGTGAGAAAAGCTTCGGCGCCTTTTGATAAACCTGAAACAAAATGGCCGGCCATCAGATCCCTTACCGCGTTTGTGATTAACAATCCGGGAACGAGCGGCATCACCGAACCGATGATGATCGTATCCAGATCCTGTCCAAACCCTGCATAAATCACAAGAGACGCTGCTGAACCAATGACCAACGCTCCGATAAATTCAGCGAAAAACTTCACTCTTGTTTTTTCCAAAATCATATCCACTATATAAAAAGCAGTGCCTCCGATAATAAAGGCGAAAGGCAGGTCTTCCCAGCCTCCACCCAGCAGAATCAGGAAACAGCCGCTTGCCATAGCTGCCGCTAAAACCTGGATCTGTATCGGAAACTTATAATTTGTCTGGTCGATTAGCTGGAGTTCTTCATATGTCTGACGCAGTGTCAACTCTCCTGAAACCAGCTTCCTGGACGCAGCATTTACAAGCGCCACTTTTTCCAGGTCTGTGCTGCGGTTACTGATGCGGACAAATCTTGTGGCCATTTCAGCACTGGGAGAGAACATGATGCCTGTCGGCGTTATGAAACAATGACAATCCACCATTTTTTGGGAAGCGGCCATGCGAATCATCGTATCTTCAATCCGGTACGTTTCGGCTCCGCTTTCCATCATGATTTTTCCGGCCAGCAAAAAGCAATCCAACGCCCGGGCCTGCTCACTTCCGGTTTCATTCACCTGATTCACATTAGCCCCCCTTTCTGTACTTGCCATTAATCATACAGCACCCGCGCACAAAATAAAACGCTCCGCCTGGGCGGAGCGTTCATTGTACATGGTTATCGCCTGAATCAAGGTTTCAAAATGACTTTCGTGCAATCGTCCATGTGATCATTGAAAATCTGGTAAGCCGCACTCGCCTCTTCCATCGGCATGATATGCGAAATAATTTCACGCGGATCGAATTCCCCGTTGTCGATCATTTCAAAGAGTTTCGGCATGAGATGGATTACCGGCGCCTGCCCCATTTTCATCGTTACGTTGCGTTCAAAAATGTTTCCGAGAGGGAACATATTGTAGGTTAAGCCGTAAACACCGGTCAACTGAATGACTCCGAATTTACTGACCGCATCTTTCGCGATATCGATGGCACTCAGCGTACCACCCTGCAGTTTCAGTTTTTGCTGCGCCGCTTCCATCGGTGATTTCTTGCCGTCCATTCCGACACAGTCAATGACGATGCGGGCGCCGCCTTTTGTCAGATCATGGATAAAAGCTCCTGTATTGTCATGCTGGCTGAAATCGACAATTTCCACATTGTTCATGCGTTTTGCACGTTCCATGCGGTACGGCAGTTCATCAACAGCGATGACACGTGCTGCGCCTTTCATCCAGGCGAATTTTTGTGTCATCAGCCCAACAGGCCCGCATCCCAGGACGACTACTGTATCTCCGTTTCTCACTCCGGCGTTTTCTACGCTCCAGTAGGCAGTCGGCAGAACGTCGGAAAGGAATAATACAGATTCATCTTCAAGTTCCGAAGATTCGGGAATGACAAAGGGCATGAAATTTCCATACGGCACACGCAAATATTCCGCCTGGCCTCCAGGATAATTGCCAAAGCGTTCCGTAAATCCAAGATAGCCGCCCGTATCAAAATGAGGGTTGCGGTTCGAATTATCGCATTGGCTTTCCATTTCATGGTCACAGAAGAAACACTGGCCGCAGCTTACGTTGAAAGGAATGACCACCCGGTCCCCTTTTTTCACTTTTGTTACTTCCGGTCCCACTTCTTCCACGATGCCCATCGGCTCGTGTCCAATAACATAACCTTTATGCGTCGGCAACGCTCCCTGGTAGATATGCAGATCCGACCCGCAAATCGCGGTGGAAGTGATTTTAACAATGATATCGTCCTTTTTTTCAATTTCTGGATCTTTGACATTCTTTACCTGAATATCTTTCGCACCTTGAAAAGTAACTGCCTTCATTTACTATCCCTCCAGTGAGTTTTCAGAATACTCTTCTCCTTCCCTTTTCTGCCATAAAAAAAACGTGCCAGGATAAATTTCCTGGCACCTCCGGTCTTAAGAGTCAATATTCAATCGTGTCTTTGATTTCGAACGTATTCAAATCATAGCTTCTGATTTCGCTGTTGGCGATTGTATAAATTGTTTCATCGATATAAATGATTCGCTGGATCATGCTGTTCCAGTCTTCATACTGGCCGGTCCCTTCTTTCAGAAGATTTGCCGTTTGTTCGATCCCTTGCGGCGTGATGGTATAAATTAACGCCCCCTGCCCTTCAAATTCGATAAAGTCCCCTTTTGTTTCCCGGTAGATGTTAATCGGAAAACCGTAAAGATTCCTTTCCGAATGGGTAAACAAAGCTTTATGATCGTATTGCAAAGCCGATGATGTACCCTGCCCGCCAATGATTTCTGTATCTTTTTCCAGCGGATTTTCAAAATCACTCACGTCAAACAGCGAAATTTTCATGCCTCCGGTGACCACACGGGCTTCCCCTTCTTTTGAAGGAAGCAGATGTGTATCCGACCCGAAGCCGATCAGGTGGTCTTCACCGAGCGGGTGCAGATAATTTGAGAAGCCGGGTATTTTCAGTTCTCCCAGCACTTCCGGAGCAGATGGTGCAGAAACATCTATGACGAACAGCGGATCCGTTTCCTTGAATGTCACCATATAGGCTTTGTCACCCATAAAGCGGGCCGAATAGATCCTCTCGCCTTTCGCCAGATCTTCAACTGACCCCACCTGCTCCATTCCACCGTCCAGGATGAACAGATGATTTTTCGAGGGTGCCGCTTCATCCCAGGCAAATCCTTCTGTGGTTGCGATGCGGAAATAACCATTGTATTCGTCCATCGAGAATTGATTGAGCAAAGATCCCTTTACTTCACTCGACGCGACAAACTCGACTGTGGTCCCGTCCAACGCGAATTTGAAGATTTCAGTATTGGCTATTTGCGGAATCCAGATATCCATCGACAGATTGCTGTCCGTCCCCTGCTCATCCAATGGTACATAAGCTGCAGCAGTCAAATACAGACTTTCCTTTGTCATGTAAAGCTGTTCGCTGCCTCCAAGAAAACCGTCAGTCGATAATTCGTTTTCCTGCGGATCAGCCAGATCGATGGCTGATACGATGCTGTAGCTGCCTTCCATCGTTCCCGGGAGAATGGAAATCCTGTCAAATGGCAATACTGATAATTCTTCGCCATCTTTTGAATCATACGTTCTCGGACGCAGTTCGACATCTTCCTGTTCCTCCATCATCCAAATATTCGGATAGACATTCGTTACATAATAAAGGATCCCGTTTGTGAGCCTTGCACCATTCAAATTGCCTTCCGTTCCGATTTTCCGCAGCAGGCGGGGAGAGGCAGGATCACTGATGTCATAGAAGAACAGGCTGGTCATGGAAATATGCTGCATCTCATCCTCCGATTCACTTTCCCCGTGTATCAGATTATACTCACTGCCCATCACCACCAGCGTGTTATCCGACAGGAACAATTGCTGGGGATACATTTCCGGTTCCAGCACTATTTCAGCTCCCACTGATAAATCATCCGGATATCTGGCATCCATTATGATGACTCTTGACTCACTGATGGAATAAATATAGGAACCGTCCGTCTTAACAAGATCCGCTTCATCGACGCCTTCCACCTGGTTATTTGTAGATGAATGGCTGCCGCCTTCACCGGATCCGGCCGTATCACTGGATGCAGATTCACTCGTCTCCATTCCGCTGCCTTCACCAAAAGCCCCGTAGCGTTCAGTATTTTTCTGCAGTTCCAGCAATTGCCTGAAATAATCCTTAAGCTCTTCTTCTGTTGAAAGAGCTGTGATTTTTTCCTGAACCGAAAATGCAACCTGGTCATTGGACAGACTTTTCAGGAACTTCCCTTTTATCGCAGACTTTTTGATATGCAGAATATAATTGCCAGTCGAAATCTGTGGAATCTCCAATGTCTTGCCGTTTTCCAGCAATGTCATTTCCACATTCACCGGCTCTTCATCAGCATCCGTTAAATAGAGATACCCTTTTTCGATGGCATCGGAATGGAGGGCAGAAGAAAAGTTGGCTCTCCATCCCTGCTCTGCCAAAGCGACGGTTGACGCACTGATTGAAACTTTATCGATCATGAAGGCGAACCCGATACCTATGGCTGCAATAATTGCGGCCGCAAGAAGCCATAAACTTCTTTTCTTCATAATTTCATCCACTTCCTCTCTGCCTGCTCTTACTGATTAGACAGCTATGTTACAGAAAAGTTACAAAAATTATGTAATATCTTTTATCAGCCTTTCGAAAGCAGTTTTATACGAATCCACATCCACAGCCAAAAGTCCGCCTGCTTGCGCAAACTCTTCATTTCCTCCGGCATTGCCTTCTGCTTTTTCAACCATCTTACCGAGCACTTCTTTCATATCGCCCGACGTATTCTTGCCTTTCGCACAGACGAGTCGAATATTCGCACCTTCCGAAACCGTGAACAGTACATAAACAGACGGATGCTTTTTCACAGCTAATCTCGCTAATTGCTGCACATCCTTGAATGGGCGTCCGCTTATTTCCTTAATAATCAAATTACCTTCCGGCAGGAGGCTGTCCGCTTCCTGCTCTATTAGTTGCACTGTCAGTTTTTTCAGCTGCTTTTCCTTTTCCTTCCGGTCAGCCAAGGCAGCTGCTGCCGCATTTTGCAATTCGGCTGCCGGTGCATTTAAAGTACGCGTCAGCTGATCGGTAACCGTTTGAAGCAAATCAAAATGGTTCATTGCGCGGTGACCGCATAAGAAATAAACACGGGTCCCGGATTTGGATTTATGTGATTGAAGGATTTTGATCAATCCCAGTTCCGCTGTGTTCCGCAGATGAGTGCCACCGCAGGCATTCAGATCAATTCCCACTATTTCGACCAGACGGACTTTCCCTTCGACAGCCGGGGGTTTACGCAATGGCAGCTCCAACGCCTCTTCGCGGGAGACCCAATTTGTGTGAATGGGAAGTTGCCGGTAGATCAATTCGTTTACCCGCCGCTCTATTGCTTTCAGCTGAACCGGCGTAATATCCGGAATATCCAGGTCAATGGTGACCCTTTCCGTTCCCAGATGGAAACTCGTGGTCACCATGCCAAAATCATTTTCGGATACTGCACTCAGCAAATGTTGTCCGGTATGCTGCTGCATATGATCAAAGCGCCGCTGCCAATCAATTGCTGCCGGAACTTTGCCATTCTCCAGAAGCTGCAGAGTATAATGCCGAATCTCACCTTCAATTTCCTGGACGTCCAGAACCTCAGCTTCTCCTATCGTGCCGGTATCAGCGGGCTGCCCGCCTCCAGCAGGATAAAAACAGCTGCGGTCCAGAACAGCGTAATGGCCTTTTTCATCTGTGCCGGTGGCAATCACTTCTGCTTCGATGGTGTGAACTGAAACATCCTGATGGAATATTTTTTCGGTCATCGTCCTGTCCTCCTTTCAGATAAGCTGCCTTCATATGTAACTGCATGATTTGTTTACAGAAATGCGTAAAGTGGAATTAGAATAGAAAGATCGTTTTAAGGGGGATATCACCGTGCCGAAATTCAAGCATTCAGTATTATTGTACAACGGGCAGGCGGGAGCGTCCACGACGGACTCTGTCATTTCTGCGACGGTCCCTGCACTTGCCGCCGCTTCGGAGCGATTGGAACTCGTGCAGACAAACAGCGCGGAAGAGCTGGCGGCTGCCTGCAGAGCAGCGGCGGTATACACTGACGCCTTATTTGTGGCAGGCGGCGACGGCACAATACATGAGGCAGTCCAGGCCTTGTCCGAAGCACCGATTCCACCTCCACTCGGAATCATACCCAGCGGCACCTGCAACGATTTCGCCCGGACACTTGAAATCCCGATGGACCTGGCATTTGCTGCTGATAGTCTCATCGATGGGGTAATCAAAGAAATTGACACTGCTGATATCAATGGTCATTCTTTCCTGAACTTTGCGGGCATCGGAATCATAACGGATGCTTCGACGAATATCGATATTCAATTGAAGGAACGCTATGGCAAATTGAGTTACTTTATGAGCGGACTGCAGTCGATGCGCCAGACGGAACCATTTCCGATCACGCTGACTGTGGATGGGATCACGCACGAAGAAAATGGCGTACTCGCACTTGTCATGAACGGAAAATCAATTGGAACGCATGCTTTTCCGATGGATTCGATTGATCCATCCGATGGCCTGCTCGACATCTTCATCATCCAGACTTCTTCGATAGCGGCCATCCTGGAATGGTTTTCATTGTCCAAGCCGGATGTTCCCGTCGAAGAATTGGCCCATATCCGCCATTACCAGGGCAGACGGGTGAGTATTGCAACTGAAGAACCGATGGATATTGATACGGATGGAGAAATCTATCTGCAGACCCCCGTTGATATTGAAATCATTCCGCAAAATTTGAAAATGTTCGTGCCGAGACCGGCAGATTTTCTGGATTAATAAATCAGTAAAAATGCGGAAGGCCATGAAGAAGTAACGCACTTCTTCATGGCCTTCCGCATTTTTAATTGGCAGTTCTCTAAAATCTACTGATCTTCAAACGGCCATTTCGGCAGCATCCGGTTCAAACTTTTATCTTCCCGCATACCCAGAACATATTCGGCCTGCATGATGGTATGGATTTCACGAGTCCCTTCATAAATGACAGGCGCTTTCGAATTTCTCAGGAAACGGGCGACCGGATAATCATCGGAATAACCATAGGCGCCGTGAATCTGCACTGCGTCATCCGCAGCCCGATTGGCAAAATCACAGGCCTGCCATTTCGCCAGCGAAGTTTCCCTTGTATTTCGGACGCCCTGGTTTTTCAATTCGCCCGCCCGGTAGACCAGCAGGCGGCTCATTTGATAGCCGGCTTCCATCCGGGCAATCATTTGCTGAACCAGCTGGTGTTCACCGATCAATTTGCCGAACGTCGAGCGGGTTTGGCAATAACGCACACTTTCCTCGAGGCAGGCGCTGATCAATCCACATGCTCCGGCAGCGACTGTAAACCGGCCGTTATCAAGGGAAGCCATGGCAATCTTAAACCCTTCACCTTCTTCCCCCAGCCGGTTCGCTGCGGGAATGCGAACATCCTCAAAAAATAGTTCACCGGTATTGCCCGCTCTTATACCATATTTTCCTTTGATCGCTTTGGACGAAAATCCTTCACGGCTGCGCTCGACAATAAAAGCGCTGATGCCCTGATGTTTTTTGGATTTGTCCGTATATGCAAAGACGATAAAATGATCCGCCGTGTCGCACAGGGATATCCATGTTTTCTGGCCGTTCAGGATATAGTCATCGCCTTCCCGCACTGCGGTCGTCGAAAGCGCCGCCACGTCCGACCCTGCCCCCGGTTCCGTCAGCCCGAACGCACCAATTTTTTCACCTTTCGCCTGCGGCAATAAAAACTTCTGCTTTTGATCTTCCGTTCCCCATTGCAGAATGGTCATCGAATTTAAACCGGTATGAACTGACACCGCCGTCCGAAAAGTGGTGTCCCCTCTTTCCAGTTCTTCACAGACAATCGCCAGCGCATTATAATCCATTCCGCTGCCCCCGTATTTTTCCGGAATGCAGACGCCCATGAGACCGAGGTCAGCCAGCCGCTTCCAGATGGCGGGATCGAAACTGCCTTTGCTGTCCCATTCCGAGATGTGCGGAATGATTTCGTTGTCCACAAATTGCCTTACCGTTTTCCTCAGCAGCACTTGTTCTTCCGAAAAACTGAAGTTCATCCCCTGATTCCCCCCGATTCGTTGTTTCTTATTGCTGATAAGCCGTGCGCTTCACCGTTTCTTTAATTTCTACCCCTCGTTTCGCCATTTCCTGGATATAGGCATCACCCGGCACAATCAGCTCCGGCGGATAAGAGCCTCTTTTCCCGATTAAACCGCTGCCGATCATCTGGGCAACTGCCGAAATGGTGAATGCTGTTGCACGCGCCATCGCCGTAACTCCCGACCGCCCATCTTTTTTGGTCACCATCTCATACGTATACGTCATTTCTTCATTATCTTTCGTCCCAGTAACGGTCACCCTCAACACCACGGCATCTTCCTTATCCCCAAGTTCCGTAATCGGCGTCAGCACTTCCCGCAGCACATCCCGGGTTTTGATAAGATGGCCAGCCACCCGGACTGTTTTGTTGCGGTCGGTGAATCCGAGATCGACAAGCAGCCGGAATTTTTCTGCATGCCCTTTATACCGCAATGTTTTATATTCCAAATTCTCGATGTCGCTGAACGTATCGGTCAAAGTTGATGTGCCGCCTGACGTGTGAAAAGCTTCCAATTCACCAAATTCTTCAAACTCAACATGTTCAATTTCCGACAATGAAGGGACTTCGAGCAGTTTTCCGTTTCGCAGTACATGCGAAGGGTCGGTGTAATGATCGAAAACTCCATCGAGTGAAAAAACATGATTGTATTCGAGCGGCGGTTCCGGATGGACAGGAATGCCGCCGACAAGAATCTTGATATCACTGACCCGGTCCAGTTTCCCTGCTCCGTAGCCTGTCAGGATGTTAATCATGCCCGGTGCCACACCAAGATCCGGAATGAGAGTCACGCCTTTTTCCTCGGCCTGCTCATGTAGATTCAGCACAGCATCCGTCGCTCCTCCGATATGGCCTCCGAGATCGACTGCATGAACGCCGTATTTCAAAGCTGTTTCAGCGACTTTGACGTTAAACGTGTAAAACAGGGCGTTAATGACGACATCCGCTTTTGATATGACCGATTCCAGCGATTGGTCAACGTTTGCATCCAAATAGACGATTTCAAGCTTTTCGCTGCCGTTTTTCTTTTTGAATTTCTCTGCTTTTTCCGTATCCATATCCGCCAGATAGACCCGCTCGACCGCTTCGCTCAAAACCAGGTCCCCCGCTGCCTGCATGCCCATCAGCCCTGCGCCAAGTACCGCGACTTTCATCCCAATTTCCCCCTTTTGTATTAAATTTCGTTATCAATCTGCGCACGCTGCAATTTCCCGCTGAAATCGACATACACCGATTTCCACTCCGTGAATACGTCAAGCGCAGCAACACCCGAATCCCTGTGTCCATTGCCGGTGCCTTTAGTGCCTCCGAACGGCAGGTGGATTTCTGCACCGCTCGTTCCCGCGTTGATGTAGACGATTCCCGTATCCAGGTCACGCTGGGCTTTGAATGCTTTATTGATGTCCTGCGTATAAATCGAACTGGACAATCCGTAAATAACGCCATTATTCACTTCAATAGCTGCTTCAAAACTGTCCACTTCAATCACTGAAATAACCGGACCGAATATTTCCTCCTGTGCTATCCTCATTGATGCATCAACATCCGTAAACAATGTCGGTGCGTAATAGTTTCCGTTGTCGTAATGGCCGCCGGTTAGGATTTCCCCGCCCGCCAGCAATTTCGCCCCTTCTTCTTTGCCGATTTCGATATAGGAATGGATTTTTTCGAGCGCTTTCCTATTGATGACCGGCCCTATTTTTACCGACTCATCCAACCCATCGCCGATCGTCAGCCCTTCCATTTTTGAGAGCAGCCTGTTTTGCAGGTCCTCTTTTACGTCTTTGTGGACAATGACCCGGCTGCAGGCTGTACAGCGCTGGCCTGCGGTTCCAAAAGCGCTCCATAAGATGCCTTCAACCGCCAGATCAAGGTCCGCGTCATCCATGACGATAACGGCATTTTTGCCGCCCATTTCCAGTGACACTTTTTTCAGGTTGCGTCCTCCTGCTTCCGCCACTTTCCGGCCAGTCTCCGTTGATCCCGTAAACGAAATGACACGGATATCAGGGTGTTCAATCATAGCGGTTCCCACTTCAGAACCGGCACCGAACACAATATTGGCGACGCCTGCCGGCAAAGCGGCTTCATCAAAGATCCGGCTCATTTCATAAGCCATCATCGGGGTTTCGGTTGCCGGTTTCCATACAAACGTATTGCCGGCTACAATTGCAGGAAACGATTTCCACGTGGCAATTGCCACCGGAAAATTCCAGGGCGTGATCAGCCCGACAACACCAATCGGTGCCCGGACACTCATGGCAAATTTATCCGCCAGTTCGGATGGTGTCGTCTCACCGAAAAGGCGGCGCCCCTCTCCTGCCATATAGAAAGCCATATCAATGCCTTCCTGCACTTCTCCCCGGCCTTCTTCAATCACTTTGCCCATTTCTTTTGTCAGCACCTGCGCAAGATGTTCTTTTCTGTCTTTCATGATCCGTCCAATTTCATATAGGTACGACGCCCGTTTCGGCGCCGGAACTTTTGCCCATAATTTCTGTGCCGCTTTAGCTGCTTTCACGGCGTTATCCACATCACTTGCCGAGGACATCTGGACTTGAGCCAGTTCTTCACCGTTGGCCGGATTCACAACAGCTGCAAAATCTCCTTCTGCTCCCTGCTGCCATTTCCCGTTTACATAGTTCATTAACTTCATTTCTGTATTCCCCCTTCATATATAGTCCAATAAAAGAAAGCGCTTTCACCCTTATTATTCCATACAATCAACATGAATTACAGCAATAGTTTTGATTAGTTTAAATTATCAAATAAATAACTTCCATATCTGCAAGAAAAAACGTTCCATGCAGAAAGAATCATTTTGTGGAAAGTAACCGGAAAAGTATTGACACTTACGGAACGTCATAGTCTAATCAAATGGAAGAGGTGATTGATATGTACAAAGTACAGGAAGTGGCAACGATTGCAGGAGTCAGTGTCCGCACACTCCACCATTACGACAGTATCGGTTTGATGAAGCCTTCCAATATCGGATCCAACCGTTACCGTTATTATAATGACGATGATTTGAAACTGCTCCAGCATATCTTATTCTTTAAAGAGCTTGGATTTTCACTGAAGAAAATTCAGGAATTGGTGGCAGAAGGGTTTGATGCCACCTACGCTTTAACACAGCACGCCGAATTGTTGCGCAAAAAGAAAGAGCGCATAGAAAAGCTGATTGAAAATGCTGAGCGCACTCAGCTCGAATATGCAGGGGTGCAGAAGTTGTCGAACGAAGAACGTTTTGCGGCATTCGGAATCAAAAACACCGCTGACAATGTTAAGTTTTATCTGGAAGTTCCCGAACAGCCATCCTCACCTGAAGAAGCTTCCTATGAAGACTTTACAGAGCCGGATGATGTTCTTGAAGAAGTTAATTTTACAGAACCTGAACCTGCCGCAGCCCAAAAACCGGAAAAAGAAGAAGAGGACCTGGAAGAGATCAACCGCGAAGGCGAACGGATTTACAATGCCGTTTCGAATTTGATGCATCTCCCGCCGGACGCATCTGAAGTCCAGGTGGAAATGAGAGCCTATTACACATTATTGGACCGCTTCTATAATTGTTCACCGAAAATGTTCCGCGGCCTCGCAGACCTTTATGCTTCCGACAGCCGGTTCGCCAAGAACATCGACCGCCACGGAGCAGGATTATCCAAGTATTTGAAAGAGGCAATGTACATATTTGCTGGCGGATTAGCCAATGATTGAGCTGATCGGATCATGCGTCAATTGCGGAAAAGAAGTCTACTGCCGTGACGGTTTTCTTGATGGCACCTATGTAAACAGCGAGCTTTTTTGCTCGGACTGCGCAAAGGAACTTGAAGAAAAATGAGCGTAAAGAAAAAGCTGCCCAGTGCTGGGCAGCTTTTTCGTTTGCTTCTCTATAACTTATACTTCAGTCTTTTCCTTTAATGCATCAAGACGTGCCTGAACTTCTGCACCTGTCAAACCATGCTCGAAAGCATAACGGTTGCGTGGGTGTTCGCGGCATTCATCTGAACACGAACGCATATATCTGTGTTCGTTTTCTTCAGAAGCAATGATTTTTTTATTGCATTCAGGATTTGCGCAGTTTACGTAGCGCTCACATGGCTCTCCCGTGAAGTGGTCTTTGCCGACGATGACATGTTCCACCTGGTTGACAGGAACGGCAATGCGCTCATCGAACACATAAAGCTGGCCTTCCCACAGCTCACCGCGCACTTCCGGATCTTTCCCGTAAGTCACGATGCCGCCGTGGAGCTGTGCCACATCTTCAAATCCTTCTTTTTTCAGCCAGCCGGAAAATTTCTCACAGCGGATCCCGCCTGTGCAATACGTCAAAATCTTTTTGCCTTCGAACATTTCCTTGTTTTCTCTGACCCATTCCGGCAAATCGCGGAAGTTTTCAATATCCGGGCGAACAGCGCCGCGGAAATGGCCAAGATCATATTCATAGTCATTGCGCGCATCAAGAACAATCGTATCCTGATCCTGCATGCGTTTATAGAATTCAGCCGGCTCCAGGTAAGTTCCAGTCAGCTCGTTCGGATCGATATCCTCTTCGAGCCCCAGGTGAACAATCTCCTTTTTCGCGCGGACGTGCATTTTTTTGAATGCATGGCCGTCAGCCGCATCGATTTTAAAGACGATATCCGAAAAACGTTCATCATTTTTCAGCATTTCCATATATGCTTCCGTCTGTTCAACAGTTCCGGAGCATGTGCCGTTGATGCCTTCGTGGGACACCAGGATACGGCCTTTCAATTCGAGTGCCTTGCACGCCGCCAGATGTTCAGCCGCAAAAGTTTCAGGATCCTCGATCGGTGTATAAAGGTAATACAGTAAAACGTTGTGTGTATGATTTTGCATGAATCATACCCCCTATTCTTTCATTTTGGCTTATCAGTCAAAAAGACTTCAAAAACCTCAATCATTTTACAATAAAATACACTATCTTTCAACTTTCAGTGAATTCAAAAAAACAGCTGCAGGCGCAGCTGTTCCTAGCAAACTCTGTTTTTAATGGACTGTCCGCCCAGGCATGCCCCTATTGCTTCCGCATTCAGCTGCATCATTTTTAATCTCGTTCGGATACCGGCGCTGCCGATGTGCGGCAGTACCGTCAGATTATCAAGTTCAAGCAGTTTGGAATCGAGCGGGAGCGGCTCTTTCTCAAATACGTCGAACCCGGCTGCCCAGATGCTCTTCGATTTCAGCGCCTCGTATAAAGCATCTTCATCCACAATCCCGCCTCTCGCGACATTGATCAGGCAGGCGGTGTTCTTCATTAATGCCAATTCCCGCTCGCCGATCATCCCTTTGGTTTCCTCCGTCAAAGGCGTAAGGATGACAACGAAATCGGATTTCTTCAATAGCTCATCGAGTTCAGCATACTCCACATCTTCCAGGCTTCTGCGGGTCCTGTTGTGATACATGACTTTCATATCAAAACCGCTCGCTCTTTTGCATACTCCCTCGCCGATGCGCCCCATGCCGATGATGCCAAGCGTCGCGCCGTATACATCCTGGCCGGTCATGCCCATTGGTGTCCATGATTTCCAGTCTCCGGAACGTACCGTTTTTTCAGCTTCAATCAGACGCCGGGCCGTAGCCAACAGCAGGGCAAACGTCAGATCGGCTGTCGTCTCAGTGAGAACATCAGGTGTATTTGTTACTGCAATGCCGCGTTTTCTTGCAGCATCCAAATCGATATTATTATAGCCTACAGCCAAATTGGAAATAATCTTCAGATTTGGGGCTGCATTGATTACTTCACTGTCTATTTGATCTGAAAGCATCGTCCATAAAGCAGATGCATTTCCGGCTTCTTCCAGCAGGACGTCCCGCGGCACGGGCTGTTCTTCCTCCTGCCACATCCGCACCTCATAGGAATCTTCCAGGCCCTTCACTGCCGCGTCAGGCAGTTTGCGGGTGATGTAAACAATCGGCTTCATTAACAACATCCTCCAATCTCATTATGCAATAATTATAGCAATTAAAAATATTTGCGGCAATGAACTGTCCTCCGGTTTTACTCAGCACGTCTTTTCCGAAGGAAATACCAGACGCCCGCTACAGCCCCCGCAATCAATACCACATAAACCACATTCGAATAAATTTCCAGCTGCCGCATGATGGCCTCACGGTTTTCTCCGACTGCCGCTCCCACAATGACCAGAATGGTATTCCAGATCAGCGTCCCGCTAATGGTAAATAGCAGGAACCATTTCAATTTCATGCCGGACATGCCCGCCGGAATTGAAATCAGGCTTCGCACCACGGGGATCAGTCTGCCGAAAAACACGGTCCACATGCCGTAGCGGTCAAACCAGGCATCGGCTTTGTGAAGATCCTGCTTCTTGACCCGCAGCCATTTACCGTATTTTTCCACAACACCTTCCAGCCGCTCCACACTCAGCCATCTGCCGAGGCAGTAGAGGATAATTGCTCCCGCAACCGAACCAGCTGTAGATGCCGCTATTACCCCCGCGATGCTCAGCCTGGTCGTCGTAGTCATAAACCCGCCTACTGTCAGCACAATTTCGGAAGGAATCGGCGGAAAAATATTCTCCAGTAAAATCAGAAAAAATACCCCCCCGTACCCGTAGCTTTCCATTACTGATGTAATCCAATCTTCCATTATGTATCACTCTTCCGTTCAGTTATTTGTGTGTTTTATCCGCACCAACCACAGTTCTGAACGGCTGCCAATACGTATGGGCGGTCCCCAAAAGCCGAAGCCGGAAGACACAAGAAAATGTGTGCCGCCATTTTGCCGGTACCCATAATCCAAGTCGAAAACTTTTTTTGTAATAAAACGGTTCGGCCACATCTGTCCTTTATGCGTATGGCCTGAAATATGCAAATCGACACCATGCTGCACCGGCGTTTTCAAATCGGCCGGCGTATGGTCCAGAACAATCCACGGCAGGCTGCCAGATGGTTTTAATGTTTCGAGTGACGCTCTTTTGCCGTTGGTGCGGTCTTCTCTTCCGGAAATATAAAGTTTACCCGGGATCTCTATTGTTTCATCCATTAATATGTTCACGCCGGATTCTTCCATGACGCGGACGAGCAGCGGTATTTTTCTGCCGTAGTATTCATGGTTGCCCAGCACTCCAAAGACGCCATACTTTGAAGTAAGCTTCTTCATGACTTCTGACATTCCATACCGCGCATACCAGATTGGATCATCATCCACCAGATCGCCTGCAAGCAGAACCAAATCCGGCTGCAGGTCATTGCTGATCTGCACAAAACGCCGCAAATGGCGTTTACCGGAGAGAACACCAAGATGGAAATCGGAAGCAATCACAATATTCATATCTTCTCCGCTGCCATTCACCATTATTTCTTTATTTCGCACTACAGGGCTGTAGGCGAGGAATGTACCAATTATAAAAAGCAGAAGAAAAATCAAAGCGGTGACCGACCCGATTATTTGAACGTCCCGGGGGTGATCAATTGCGAGAACCAATAAACTGGCGATCGGAATCAGTAAAAGCGCATATTGGAAAAAGCCCAGCCAGTATGAGCCGGCAATCGTAAATCCAAGCCATTTATGCCCCAGCCTGCCAATAAAAAAGCTGAACGCCCAAACCGTCCACAGGAATGCAAAAAACCAGCCGTTGACCGGCAAGGACATGCTTTGCAGCCAAGCAAAAACAGCCCACCCTGTATATCCCGCGAGAATGCCATAAATCATCAATGCAATGATTCCGGCCATTAATTGCTTCATATTAAATGCACCTCCTTCAACTTTGCTTTTTCATTATACCCTTCCTGACAGCCGAGCTAACTGCCCGGTGCCTTCTAAGCCTCAAGTCTGAGTAAAAAATGCAGTGACAGACCGTGTTGCCATTTCCAGCCCCTTGATAAGATTAAGTTACAAATTGAGAGGAGGAAATACCTTGAATAAATTTTGGATGACAGTCATCGGCATCATTGCCGGCATTATCGCCCTTTCGAACCTGGGTCCCATTATCGGTCTCGCCTTTTCGGGAGTCATCATCTACATCGGTGTCCATTACTACCTGAAAAGCGTTTCAACCGCTGCAAAAATCTGGTGGGGCTTTGTAGCAGCAGTCGGTGCCCTATCAGCCGTTTCCAATGTACCGGCAATCATCGGAGTACTCGCAATCGGAGTATTATGGTACATCTATAAAAAATGGAATGAAGAAAAAGTTGCGTCACCTGTAAAAAATGACCCTTTCACAAACTTTGAAAAAGAATGGGACAAGCTCAACAAATAAGATCTGAGGAGGAAATCAAATGACAACATTATGGCAGCGATTAAAATTTGCAGTGGCAACGGACGTGGATGCATTACTTGATAAGAAGGAGGAAAAAAATCCGCTTGGTTTATTGAATAAATACATTCTGGAAGCAGAAAAGGAAACGGAAATGGCCGGAAAATGGCTGGAGCGCCAGACAAGCCTCAGCGATAAACTCGAAAAGGAATTACAGGAAGCGCAAAGCCTTCTGGAAAAACGGAAGGCGCAGGCGGAACTTGCCCAGGCTTCCGGCGAGAGCGACTTATCGGCATTCGCTGAACAGGAAGTTGCCGCTTACAGTGCCCGGGTCGATCAACTCCGCAACTCTTTGGACGAAAATACTGCTGAAAGTATTGCACTTGAACAGCGCTACGAAGAGATGAAGCATAAAGTAAAGGATATGAAATTGCGCCAGCTTCAATTGATGGGCAAAGAAAATGCGACACGCGCGCATTATCAGATGGATAAAATCCTCAGCCCTGAACTGGTGGCCGAACGGATCGGTTCATTCGATGACATGGCGAGCTACATCAAATCCCTTGGCAACAAAGTTGAAGAACGTCATGAACGCTCAACAATGGAGCGCCGTCTCGAAGCGCTGGAAAAAAACAGCGCGAAATCCGAAGAAATTGTGTAAGCTGGAGTAAGAGGGTCATTTCCCCTCTTACTTTTCTGCTGCAAAGAAGGAGGCGAAAACTGCGATGAATCATTTCTCTACCAACAGACAGGCATTTTTTGCCTTGAGTGCTTTATTCCTTATATTCGTGGAAGCTGCCATTTTCGGAAATGGCAGCGTGTTTTTGGTTCTTCTTGGCATTGGACTCATCTATTACGGCAATAAAAAAAGCCCGAAATACCGGAAATCCTATTTCTGGACCGGTTTTATCCTGATTGGAATTTCAATCCTGTCGATGTGGAGTCTGCGCCTGTTCATAATGGCCGTCGCTGTCTACCTGCTGATCCGCCTCTGGAAAGGCGAAGAATGGCAGCAAGTGGTTCCGCTGAAGGGCTCGGTCGACAAAGAGCTGATCCAGAATAAATTTTTCTCAGCCCAGACGACGCCGATCGAATCCTATGAGTGGAAAGATATCCATGTCCAGGGCTTCGTCGGTGATTTGCTGATTGACGCTACGCAAACCGTCCTGCCCAAAAAAGCTTCCCTGATTTCAATCCGCCAGGGCTTCGGCAGAGTTCGCCTGATTGTGCCTTATGACGTGCCGGTCCGGATTTATTATTCGACTGTTTTTGGAGATGCCCTTTTTTTCAACGGCAGCAAACAACGCATCTGGTACGGTTCCGTCCAGGCGCAGGACGGCTATGAACATGTGCAAGACGCCAAAACGGAATTGCTGGTGTCCATCACCACTTGGATGGGAGACGTTGAGGTGATCCGGCGATGAGGCACATTCTCCCGCGAAGTTTATTTTTCATGGCTTTGTTCGCGGCAATCATTTTCAGTATCCTCCTTGCGCTCCTGGGATTGCCGACTGTAGCCACCTGGTCGGTCCTTTGGGAAGATTTTGTGGCCGGCTTGCCTTTCGGTATCTGGCTTTTTGTTCTGATGGTGGCTTTGTCCGCCGGCATTTCCTGGTGGACCGAATCTTTATCCCGTGCGAAAGTGCAGGAAATCGAAGAGATTCTCCAGGCTCTTCTGCGGAACGAAGACCAGACCGTGATCGAAGCTGCGCAAATGAAAACTTTGCCGACAAAACTTTCCGTCTCGATTTCCAAGCTTCAGAAATTGCTGGAATCCCAGCGCAAAAGCCTGGCCCGCATTGCAAACGAGCGGGCGGAAACACAGGACAAAATCATTCAGGAGCGGCTCGTAATGGAGCGCCAGCGGCTCGCGCGGGAATTGCATGACTCTGTATCCCAGCAATTATTCGCTGCATCCATGCTGCTGTCTTCCATGACAGAAAACAAAGAGGCCTCGCCGGGTTTATTGCAGACTGAAAAAATGGTCCAGCAGGCACAGCTTGAAATGCGTGCGCTGCTGCTCCACCTGCGCCCCGCTGCACTGCATGACAAGAGTTTGCGCCAGGGCCTATTTGAGCTGGTATCCGAACTGAAGGAAAAAGTCTATTTTACGATTGAACATAAACTGGAAGAAGTGCCTTTGCAAAAAGGTGCCGAAGACCACCTGTTCCGCATCGCGCAGGAAACGCTGTCGAACACATTGCGCCATTCCAAAGCCACCGAAGTCCATATTCTTTTTATCGAACGCGATAATTTTGCCATCTTACGCATCCAGGACAACGGAGTCGGTTTTGAAAGTGAGCAGTCGAAATCGACTTCCTACGGTCTGAAGCATATTGAAGAACGCGCCATCGAAATCGGTGCGACGAGCAAAATCGTGTCGGTTCCTTCTGAAGGGACCATCGTTGAAGTCAAAGTACCCATTGAAAGGAAGGTTCCCGATGATACGAATTCTGTTAGTGGATGATCATGAAATGGTCCGGATCGGCGTCTCTGCTTATTTGCAGGCACAGGAAGATATGGAAGTCGCCGGCGAAGCGGCAAATGGTGAAGAAGCAGTAAAAATGGCACTGGAACTTCGGCCGGATGTCATTCTGATGGATATGGTCATGCCGGTGATGAACGGTGCGGAAGCTACTGAAGCGATCATCAGGGAATGGCCGGAAGCGAAGATCATGATCGTCACCAGTTTCCTCGATGATGATAAAGTTTACCCTGCCCTGAAAGCGGGGGCCGTCAGTTATATCCTGAAAACTTCAAAAGCGTCGCGCATCGCCGATTCAATCCGCGAAACGATGAACGGTACGCCTGTTCTCGAGCCGGAAGTAATGAGCAAAATGATGAAACAGATGCGCCATGAACGGGTTCTGCATGAGGATTTGACCGAACGGGAAATGGAAATTCTGCTGCTGCTTGCCCACGGCTACACGAATCAGGAGATTGCGGATGAGCTCTACATAGCATTAAAGACAGTGAAATCCCATGTCAGTAATCTGCTGGCAAAGCTCGAGGTCCACGACCGGACGCAGGCAGTCATTTATGCATTTCAGCATAAGCTGGTTTCCCCGCCGAAATAAAGAAAAGCGACAACGCCCGTTTAGCTCTG
>NZ_JRGN01000327.1 GCF_000775575.1 Planococcus sp. CAU13 | reverse complement strand
GCTCCCCTAGGAAAGCGTCCATCTGGAGCGGAATGTTTCAAAGAGGCAAGTTTTTTCCTATTAACTGGCGTCTTCTTTTTCTTCGTCGCCTACTGTATATTCATGCGTATCCAAATTGATGCGGACTTCCTGCATCTGGCCGCTGTCCATATTATTGAACAGGAAGCCGATTTCATTATCGCGCACGATTGGCTGACCCATGATCAGAAGGCCTGCCAGTTGTTCTTTATTGATATATGCCTGTAGGGCTTCTGTCTGTTTTGCTGATTCGGCGTCATTCAGGATCGTGATGCTGTCGGCTTCAGCCTGCAGCGGGAATGCCTGTCCCAGAGGGCCGCTGTAATTGATGTCGACTTTCATGCCTGTCCGGATATCACTCAGGACTTTCTCGGTTGTTTCGCTACCGTCGGTGGAATTCACCGCGACTTCTTCATCAAGTGAAAAATATATATTGTTGACGAGCACTTTATCGTTGCGGATCTGGGTAATAAAACCACTTTCCGTCATTTCTTTTTCTTCCTGTACGGCGACCGCTTCTTCTTTCGATTCCGTTTCGGCAGGTTTTGCTTCTTCATCCGTACACGCTGACAGGAAAAGCATGCCAGCTACTAATATACCCCATTTTTTCAATTCGTTTCATCCCTTTTCGTGTTAATCATGATGGTAAGACAGGACTTGCTGACGGCTATATTTTACACGCCTGCACGAATTGTTGCAATAAAAACAATTAGCTGTCTATTTATGCTTCTTTATAATAGAAAATACCGTCGTCGCCAAGGCGCTCCAGGATAAGCCCGTCTTCCAGAAGATAATCGATTTGGCCGATCGTTTCGGACAGCGTCAGCCCCAATTCCTTTTCATAGGCATACGGGAATAATTGCACAGTCAGATCATAGACCGTCTTTTCTTCGGAACCGATCAGCGCCAGAACTTTCATGGCCCGCTGATGCTGTTTGTCCAGTCGTTCAGCGACGAGTTCATGGACGTTTCTCACTTCTTCGCCGTGGCCGCTGTAAATCACATCAATCGGCATCTTCAGCAGACGCGAAAGGGACTCATTATATTGAAGCAGCGATTTAGGTCTGCCCATGGCGGGATCCATCGGAGGTTCAATCAGCGGATTGGAGGATACTTTCGCGATGACATGATCCCCTCCGATCATTTCACCTGTTTCTTTATTCCAGAATGATAAATGGCTTTGCGCATGCCCCAGCGTTTCCATGACTTCCCATTCCGGATGCCCCGGCAGTTTATCTCCCTCGTTGATCGACATATCGAGCGGCCGCGAACCCATCAGGCTGAGCGGGCGTTTCATGCGCTTGAGCCAGAACAGCTGGTCTTCCGGCACCCCTTCTTCTTTCAGGCGTTCAAGATAGAAAGCATCATGAAAATCGAAAAACGACTGGTCGCGCCGCAGCCAAAAATCATTGTAGGGATGGCCGTATAATTTTGCATTCTCAAAACCGTCAATCCATCCGGCATGATCCGGATGATGATGGGTCAGCACCACTTGCTCCACATCTTCCGGCCGGACACCTGCCTCGTTCAGGCCGAACAGGATCGCTTCCCATGCTTCAGGTGTTTTAGGTCCGGCGTCTACCAGTGTCAGCATGTCGCCTTTTAACAAAAAAGCATTTACGTCACCAACAGCAAAAGGCGTCGGAATGATTATTTTATGTATACTCAAATTTTTTCTCCCCTTAAAAATGAATGACTGTTCATCCATCATACCGTGAAATGACAGCGGCGTCACGCTTCAGCATAATTTGACAATCATTTTGGCGCTCAGTATAATCTGATGTAACGCCTTAAAGGGCAAAAACAGATGGTACAGCGGAAACAAAGCGTTCTCGTCCTTGAACAACAGGGATGATTACGCTTTTTATTTTGAATGAAGGAAGTGGTAAAAGATGAAGATTGTGTGTATAGGAGCCGGATCGATGGCGGAATCCATGATTCACGGATGGATCAACAAACGGATTATGAAACCGGAGGAAATATCCGTGATGAATCGCTCAGACCACGAACGTCTCGAATTTCTTAACGGTGAATATGGAGTCAATATTGTCGATGAAGACAAAACCGAGTTGAAGGACGCCAATTTTATCCTTTTGGCGATGAAACCGAAAGATGTGGCGGCTGCGCTCGTAGGCATCAGGAAAAAACTGACCGTCAATACGGTCATCATCTCTGTCGCAGCAGGCGTCTCCATAGAGACGATCCAGCGCCATGTCGGGAATTTTCCGGTTGCGCGGGCAATGCCGAACACATCTGCCCAAGTCGGCAAGTCGGCGACCGGCGTTGCCTGGAGCAAATATGTCACGGTGGAACAGCAGCATGAACTGCGAAAACTCCTCTCTTCAATCGGCAGTGTAACGGTTGTGGAAGAAGAACAGCTCCATGCGGTGACTGGCGTCGCAGGCAGCGGACCGGCTTATCTCTATTATTTTGCCGAAGCGATGCGGGAAGCCGGTGTTGCCACTGGATTGTCGGCTGCTGATGCACAGAAACTGGTGCGCCAGACCTTTCTCGGTGCCGCTGAAATGATGCAGCAGGAAGACTTTGCCGAATTGCGTGAGAAAGTGACGAGCCCGAACGGCACCACCGCAGCCGGTCTCCGGTCACTGGCTGAAAATAATTTCAAAGATATTATCGGGCAATGTGTCAGCGCGGCCACCGAGCGTTCACGGGAGCTCGGAAAGGAATTCAAATAACTCTTTCGCTATACTGTATATATGTATAAAGGAGGAAATTCTCATGGCTAAACTTTTTGAACCGCTGACAATGAAAAATGTGACTTTCAAAAACAGAATCGTGATGGCGCCGATGTGCATGTATGAGTGCGATAAAGAAGACGGCCATGTCACCGACTGGCACCGGATCCATTATCCGTCCCGGGCTGTAGGAGGCGCAGGGCTGGTCATTCTTGAAGCGACTGCCGTCCAGCCGCAGGGCCGCATTTCCGCCCGTGACCTTGGCATCTGGGACGACAGCCATGTCGACGGGCTTGCCGAACTCGTCCGCCTGATGAAACCGTACGGCGCGAAATCCGGCATCCAGCTTGCGCATGCCGGAAGAAAAGCGACAGTGGATGGAGATATCCATGCCCCTTCCGCCCTGCCGTTCAATGATTCCTACAAAACACCTGTCGAAATGACGAAAGCTGATATCCAGGAAACGGCAGAAGCTTTTCGGAAAGCCGCCGTCCGTGCAGACCGCGCCGGTTTCGATGTCATTGAACTGCATGCTGCACACGGATATTTACTGAACGAATTTCTGTCACCGCTGACGAATAAACGTTCAGACGCTTACGGCGGCACGCCGGAGAACCGTTACCGTTTTCTTCGCGAAGTCATCGATGCCGTCAATGAAGTATGGCATAAACCGCTGTTTGTGCGCATATCAGCGCATGATTATACGGAAGGCGGAATGACCCCCGAGCAGTATATTGAAATGTCCAAATGGATGAAAGAGCAGGGCGTAGACTTGATCGATGTCAGTTCCGGTGCTTTGGTGCCAGCGAAAATACCGGTTTATCCAGGATATCAGGTAAATTTTGCTGAAACCATCAAACGGGGAGCGGACATTGCGACGGGGGCAGTGGGTCTCATCACGAGTCCGCTGCATGCCGAGGAGATTCTGCAGAACGGCCGCGCAGATCTGATTTTCCTCGCACGTGAACTGCTGCGCGATCCTTACTGGCCATACCGCGCTTCAAAAGAACTTGGGGCAGAAATAGAGGTGCCGGTCCCTTATAAACGCGGCTGGATATAAGTCAGTTGCAATATAGACTGGATTTAGTATAATTAATGTAATGTAACACAAATAACCGAATGCTTTCGCATTCGGCCAGCTGTATGCCGCGTTCTTAGAGCGGTTGGCTGGAATTCCAGGCTTTAAATAACCGTCATTCCACGCCACATGGGACGGTTATTTTTTTTTATTTGTGACTAAAATCATTGAAATGATCAAGCTCAAGCCGCTGATTGTCAGCCCGATGCTTGTGAAAACCAATCCGAATGATTCGTAAACCGTCATATTACCACCCCCTTTCCTAGGGAATGGCCAAACCGCCCTCATACAGCTGTACCTTTATTTTACCATAAACCGAACGTTTGTTCTATTAATTCGTTGAATAAAATCAAAATATCCATTAAATGAAAAAAGCTGCATATCAACATGCAGCTTTTTCCAATATAAGAATTTATTTTTTTACTATCCTTTTTTCCTGCTTTTTCCATTCAAACTCCGAAAAGTCATACGCGATATAACTGTCTTCATGTACTTTGCGCATTTCTTTCGCCAGCCTTTTTTCATCTTCCGGCAGAAAACGCGCACTTAAGTGGTTGACGATCAATGTCCCTGCGTTAGCCTGCTTTGCTGTTTCGGCCGCTTCCTGGACTGTCGAATGGCCATATTCCCCTGCCAGTTTTTCTGTCTCACCATCAAAGGTTCCTTCATGTACCAGCACATCCGCATTTCGTCCAAGCTCTATCGCCGGCTGGCAAAAACGCGTATCACCAAGAATCGTCACAATAAACCCCTGTAGGCTGCTCTCAGTGACATCTTCGCTTTTAACTGTAGATCCGTCCTCCAGTTGAACATCCTGGCCACTTTTCAGTTTCGCCAGCATCGGCCCTTTAGGAACACCCAGTTCCTTCGCCCGATCGATCAGTAATTTCGGAGGCAGCGGTTTTTGTTCAATCCTGAAACCATAGGAAGGAATGACGTGATCAAGTTCAGCCGCAGTTACAGTCATTAAGTCATCTTCAAAAATAACCCCATCCAACTCTTCAATATAACGGATTGGATAATTGAGATGCGTCCGGCTGATGCGCAGAACGCTTTCTGTAAACTCCCGGATGCCGGGTGGTCCATAGATTTCGACCGGTTCATCGCCTCCCTGAAATGAACGCGATCCAAGCAGGCCCGGCAGGCCAAATATATGGTCGCCGTGAAGATGGGTAATGAAGATTTTCTCGATTTTTCTGGGTTTCAGGGTCGTATGCAGAATCTGATGCTGCGTCGCTTCGCCGCAGTCGAACAGCCACACCGTGCCCCGTTCTTCCAATAGTTTCAATGCCAATGCAGAAGTGTTGCGCAGTTTGGACGGCATGCCGGCCCCTGTCCCTAAAAATAATAATTGCATACTGTCCCTACTTTCTTTCCCTTTCATGGTCGTGGTCATCAAGAAAATCTTTGCTGAAACTGGTTTCTGAATTAAAATTCGATTTTCTCATTTTTGTTCCTTTTAATACCACGTTCCTGCCGAATTTCTTTTCCAGACTGGACATAAGTTCGAGAATCGGTTCATCTTTAAGATGTTCCTGAAAATTGAACAACGACAACTGCTCAGTCATTTCTCCTTTGTCCACCACATTTGAAACTGTAACGCCAACCAGCCGCAGCGGTTCTCCGTTCCAATGCTTTGTAAAAAGATGCCAGGCATTGCGGTTGATATCATCCGCTTTCCATACAGTGTTATTCAATGTAATGCTGCGCGTCCTGTTTTGCCAATCGGAACTTCGCGTCTGGATGCTCACAGTCGGGCCTGCCAATTCTTTGGCTTCCAGCCGTTTCGCGACTTTGTCACTGAGCTGCCGAAAAATCTTCTTCAAATTTTCTTCATCAGTTTCGTCAATCGGCAGCGTCGTTGATGTTCCCACACTTTTAGTATCATAAATGGAATCCGGATCAACAGCCCGGCTGTCGATTCCATTGGCGCGTGCCTGCAGCCGGATACCGTTTTTGCCCATCTTTTCTTTGATGAGGCCGCCGGGCGCCTGAGCCAGATCCCCGATTGAGAGAATGCCAAGTTTTTTCAGTTTGTCAGCTGTGCTGTCACCGATTCCGTGCATCTCGATTACCGGCAGCGGCCAAAGAGCCTGTTGGATATCCCTTTTGCGGAGAATGGTGATGCCCATGGGTTTTTTCATATCCGAGGCTGTTTTTGCCAGGAATTTATTGGGGGCGATGCCGATTGAACAGGGAAGGTCCAATTCATTTTTGATCCGCTGCTGAAGTTCCTGCGCCAGTTCCAATGCAGTCTGCTGTTCCAGCAATTCCGTGACGTCCAGGTATGCTTCGTCGATTGATACAGGTTCCACCTGCGTAGTATAGGAACGCAGGATGTCGAACATCGCTTTTGATGCTGCGCGGTATCGCTCAAAATTCGGCGGCAATAAAATAAGATCAGGATACTTCCGTTTCGCTTCATGCACCTGCATCGTTGTATAGATGCCGTGCGCTCTTGCTTCATAGGAACAGGTGACGATGATGCCTCGCCTTTCCTTCGGATTGCCGGCGATTGCCAATGCTTTGCCTTTTAATGAAGGATCATGCGACTGTTCCACTGAGGCGTAAAAGCTATTCATATCTATGTGTAATATAACTCGCCCAGCCATCACAATCGCTCCCGTTTCTTTTTATTTTTAGTGTAACAAAAAAGGAGAGAACATACATCCTGTTCTCT
>NZ_JRGN01000112.1 GCF_000775575.1 Planococcus sp. CAU13 | reverse complement strand
GATCATAAAAGCCGGTTTGCCGATCATAAAGCATAAAATTCCTGGAATTTACCCCATTTCGGCTTGCCGAAACTTGAATTAATTCTCAAAAACAGAGATTTTTCGAAAAAAAAGCCTCTTCAATTCGAAATTCCGCAAAAAACAGGATGAATCCCGCACGCCTGTTTAAAAAAGCGTTAAATTCCAAACTTCTTCAATATCCTCAGTGCCACATTATGGCCGCTCATGGTCACCATGGGCGAGCCGCCGCCAGGATGGGTGCTGCCTCCGACAAAATAAAGGTCTTTGATATCCGTGCTTGCATTGGCGGGCCGCAGAAATGCATCCTTTTTTTTATGCGATGACGGGCCATACAAGGCGCCGCGGAATGCGTTGAAATTCTCCGCAATAAAAGACGAGGTAAACGTCTTTTCCTCAACGAGGTGGCTTCGGATATCGATGCCGTATTCCTTGAGAAAATCGTAGATACGGTTTTTATAAGCGTCGGCATCAATCTGCAGCTTCCCATCAGCAGTCAACGCTGGCGCATTCACAAGAATGAACAGGTTATCCCCATCCGGCGACACCTCAGGGTCTGTGCAGGAGGAGTTGCTGATGTAGACTGTTGGCTGATCGGAATAACGATTCTTCTCGAAAAGGTCGTTAAATTCACTGACGTAATCATCCGAAAAATAGACATTATGGTGTTTCAGCCCAGGAAGACGAGTGTCTAAACCTGCCAGAATGACGAAAGCGGAAATCGATGGTTCATAGGAAACGCTCTTTTTATCAGTGAAAGAAGGGCGCTCGCTTTCCGCGGTCAGTTGAGGGAAGGCGGTGAGCAGGTCACCATTCAGGATTACAGCATCCGCTTCGGACACACTGCCGTTTTCGAGTTCCACGCCAACAGCCTGCCCGTCACGGACGATAATTCTATTTACAGCTGTACCCGTCTGCAGCTGCGCGCCCTGCTTTCTCGCAACTGCTGCAAAGCCTTCGGCGATGCGGACGTTTCCACCTTTTGCGTAATATACTCCGCCCACCAATTCCAGATAAGCGATCATTGAAAAAGTGGCGGGCGCTTTATAAGGGGACGAGCCGATATAAGTCGCATAGCGGCCTAACGCCTGCAGCAATTTTGTATCCTGGAAATAGCGCTTATAGAAATGGTCCATCGTTTCCAGGGGACGAACCTGCATCAAAGCCTTACCTAAGGCAGGAGATAGATAATCCCGCCAGGAGTGGAAACTGGAAGGGAAGAAGTAACGTTCAGACAAATTATAGATGCGGGTGATTTCGTCTAGGAACCGCCTGTAATCGGGAGCGTCAGTGGGAGCGAAACGTTCCAATTCCTGCTGCATAATTTTTGTATCAGATGAAAAATCAAGGTGCTGGCCATCGGGGAAATGGTTTCTTGTGTGTGTCTCCAAAGGGATCAAATCGAAATAATCCCCCGCAGATTCACCGGTCTGTTCAATAACCGAATCGAAAACTTCCGGCATGGTAATTGTATTCGGACCGAAGTCGAACGTATGGCTTCCGAGCCGAACCGGCATCAATTTGCCGCCGAGGTGGCCGTTTTTTTCATACAGCTCCACAGACATGCCGGCATTCGCAAGCGTTACAGCCGCTGACAGCCCGCCGAGGCCGCCGCCGATGATGATTGTTTTTTTCATGAATAATTCCTGCCTTTCCATGAATAGGCTTGCCTGCTCCATGATTTTTTCATTGCGTGCAGCAGAACGGCAATCATCGCCCCCGCCTGAATCGGCATCAGAAATGCCAGAAGGGGATTTTGACGTGTGCGAACCATTACATAGAGCTGCTGCAGGCATCCGAGCATATAAGGAAGAAGAAATAACGGCTTACCGATAAAAAGTCCGAATAATGCCAGTAAAAGAGGAAATACATAAAAGCCCGTATAGAACAAAGTCAAAATTACAGCCATAACAGGCGAGCGTCCAATGCCGGTATAACTGTTCTTCAAAAAACCTTCCCATACTTCAGGGTTTGTTTCATACATCCGGCTGTTCACTGATTTGGTGACGTTGGCGAGAACCATTCGGTGCCCTGCACGTTTTATTTCCCGGGAAATATGTACATCTTCGACCAGTGAATTCCGGACAGCCTCATGGCCGCCGATGTCATCATATGCCTGTCTGTCGAAAAGCATCCATGCTCCGTGCGCAGCAGTCGCCGCTGGGAAGATCCTGTAATTGGCAAGGTAGAGCGGCAAGTGGAAAAAGACTACGAAATGCTGCATCGGCACAAGCAGTTTACTCAAGAAAGGCGCAACTTCAAATGCCGGAAAACCGGACAGCGATTTTGCTCCGGTTTGCTGCAATAAGGAAAGAGACTGTTCAAAAGCTGCCGGGGTGAAACTGATATCGGCATCCACAAACAGCAGATAATCTCCGGAAGCAGCCCGCTGGAGCTGATGGCAGGCGTAGACTTTTCCGACCCAGCCATCAGGCAATTGCGCACCCTGCAAAAGAGTAAAACGGCTGTCGTCGGCTGTTTCAGCTTCCAGCAATTGCTGTGTCCGATCCGACGATTGATCATTCAGGATGATGAATTCGGAATTCGGATAGCTGCTCTTTTTCAATGCATCGACCAGCGCTTCGACATTGCGTTCTTCATTGCGCATGGGCACCAGTACGGAAAGCAGTGGATTGCCTTTGACTGAAGGGAAGCCAGGCAGTACAGGCATGAAAAAGCTGTTAACGGCCGTCCAGACGAGAAATAAGGCCAGGCACGAGATGAAAATCCATAGCATCATTGCTTTTTCTCACCCCTTTTTTAACAGATCAATAAAGCCGTCCGTATTTTCTGCGATTACTTCTTCTCTAAGTCCATCCAGCTGAGACGTCAGGATTTGCTGCAAAGAGCTGCTTTTTTCTTTTCGGGTCTCTCCCGGGATTTCATTGATGGATAAAACTTCCCCCTGGCGAATCCAGACTTCGGGTTTCTGTTCATGCCGGAATGAATAATAGAACGTAATCGGAACGACCGGTATGTCCGGATGTTTTTCCAGAAGGTAACCGATGCCGCTGTGAAATGCGAGCGGCCGGATTTCCTGATGGAATTCGTCGCCCTGCGGAAAGAGCACCACTGATTTCCCGGCATTCAGCAACTCTTCCGTATACTGCAGAGAACGGATAATATTTTTCGGATTTTGCCTGTCGATCGAAAAAGCACCCAGATAGCGGAAAAAAATATAGTTCTTCAGATTTTTCTCATGCATCATCATGTGGATGTCGTGTTTCCAGATCTTATGGTTGAGCTGGAAAAACAGCAGGCCGTCCCACCAGGAGCTGTGATTGGCAATAAAAATCACGGGGCGCCGCGGGATTTCCCGCACATTCGAAGCGAGCAGGTGGGAAAAGGACTTGCGCAATAACGGCAGAAGATAGATGCCGAAGCCTTTTTCGAACAAACGGCTTTTTTTCGCTTCGATCATGATGGCTTCCTGTTCCAGGCGATTACCGCCAGGATAACCGCCGGAATCACACTTGCCGCCACCGCCAGCCATAAACCTCCAAGAGCACCGAGCATGGCGAACATGCCAATCATCAGAAGGTAAAGCAGCACCAGCCGGCGTTCGTGTATGTCATTGTCGATGGTCATTGATCTGCGGCGCATCACAAAATCAATCAGAAGGTGCAGCACGAAGGATATCAGGAACCAGCCCATGAAGTTCGTCCAGGGAATGCCATAATACCAGCCTGTATCTTCCCAGATCCAATAGCCTTTGATGTGATAGGCGACAGGATCGATGATCAGATCCATGATTACCGCACCAATGCCGCCGGTCACTGCATAAGCGATTGTTCCATTCGGGAAAATCCAGCGGGCCAGAACGTGGGAGGTTGCAACCACCATCAGCCAGGCAAAACCGATCGCAATCGGCACACCGAATAAATTCGGGGCGAAGCGGTCGGTATAGTCATAGGAGCCGAAAAGGAATCCAGAATTGGCGCCGGCCCCTTCAACGATGAACGTAGCAAAAAATATGATCAGTCCGATTGTGATGCCGTAAGTTTTTCCGAAACGCCTCACAAAATAAAGGAATCCTATTGTTCCGGCCAGTATCAGAAAGACGGCATTGGCCCATTCAAGCCAGGAAGGCAGGATATCAAATCCCAATAGAATGATTCCAACTATGTACCAAAAAATGAACAAACGATAAATTCTGTGGTCCCATTTCAATGACAACACTCCATTACTAAGTTATACAAATAGTATACTTGAAAAAATCTGTAAGGCACGGGATATGGACTTCGGGCCGTTAAAATTTTTCTGGTAGTTTAGATGGGGGTGCGGTGGGGAAAAAGGAATAAGAAATTATTCTTTTTTTTATGTTTTTTAAAGAATATTCGATTAATTATTGAAGGAAACCCTGCATTGATGTAAGCTTATAAATGTATTTAAGCTTTATTTTGTTAATGGGAGCTGAGAAAATGCAGGATTTAATGCGAAATGTTTCAAATTCCTATAAAGATTTCAGTTCCGGGCAAAAAAAGATTGGAGATCTTTTTTTCAAAGAACCCATTTTTCTTGCGTTTTCCTCAGCTCTTGAAGTCGGAAAAAGAGTGAATGTCAGTGAATCAACTGTAATTCGCTGGTCGCAGAAATTGGGCTACCGGGGCTATGCAGAATTTCAGCACGTTCTGCAGCGGAAACTTGTGGAAGAGCGTTTTGAACAAGTCGAAGAAGCGGAAGCGGCTCCGGCTGTCGAACAATCATTCCTGGCAAATCTGCTGGACGCGGATATCGCCAGTATCGTCCAGTTGAAACAAACAACGGATGAGGATCAATTGCTGCAGGCAGTTGATGCCATTGGCCAGGCAGAAAATATCTACGTAACGAGTAATTTTTTCGATTTCGGGCTTGCTCATTTCATGGCCACCTGGCTGAATCTCACATTGGACCATGCGGAACTGCTGATGCACGGGGACGGCCAATATTACAGGCAGCTGGCGGCTTTGTCTTCAGAAGACACTGTCATCGCATTTGTTTTCCCGCGTTATACAAAATCGGTCATCGACACACTGGCGACGGCAAAAAAGCAGGGAGCCAAAATTGTGCTGATTACCGATTCCAAAGATTCTCCGGCATCTGACTATGCTGATATAACGCTTGAAGTGTATGTGAGTTCAAATTTGAATATCGATTCCTATACGGCGGTGCACGCGTTGATTGCTTCGATTATGCGGTTCATCTATGTGAAGGAGCATTCAAAAGTAAAGCGGAATTTGGCGAAAGTGGAAGCTATATATACGGAAAAGGAAGTATTCATCTGAATGTACTCATCAAAATGGCAAGTCCCGGATCGCCAAGGCGTTCCGGTCAAATATAAAATGAAAAGGGGAGAACAATATGAAAAAGAAATATCCATTATTAGGTCTCGTATTATCGGCAGGTATGATTTTGGCCGCATGTGGCGGGGGAGATTCCTCTGACGGATCGGGAGGAACAGGTTCTGAAGGGGAAGGAAGCGATTTGAATTTAATGGAGGAAGGCAAATTCACCACAGCTTCCAGTGGCCTATACAAACCTTTCAGCTTTGAAGAAGGGGGCAATCTCCAAGGTTTCGATATTGATATCGGCAATGCCATCGCTGAAGAAATGGGGCTGGAACCGAATCCGGTGACGACTCCGTTTGAAACGATCATCCAAGGCCTGAACACGAACCGTTTTGACGCAATTATCGGTTCGATGTCCAAAACGAAAGCACGGGAAGAACAGGTCAGTTTCTCTGAACCTTATTATTACTCGGGCGGGGCAATCTTTGTTCGTGCCGGAAATACTGAAATCCAGTCCATTGAGGATTTGAAAGACAAGAAAATCGGAGTTGTTGCACAAACTACTTATGACACCGTTGCCCAGGAGCATACGGATGATATACAAATTTACTCAAGTGATGTTGTAGCGCTGCAGGATTTGGCGATTGAAGGAAGATTGGATGCCGTTATCACGGCGGATGTGGTTGGATTTGAAGCACAGAATGAAGGGCTTGAAATTGAAATGGTCGGGGATCCGTTATGGATCGAGCAGCCGTCAATTGCTGTCCGCAAAGACGATGAAGAGCTGCTTGCCGCAATCGATGAAGCATTGGCCGCTATTATCGAAAACGGAAAGTATGATGAGATTTCACAAAAATGGTTTGGACGTAATCTCCTCGATGTTAACCTGGAAGGCGTGGAAGTTCTCGAATAAGCAAGTCGGGATCATTCAGGAACTCCGTTTATTGGAGTTCAATCATGTCGGTACAGAGATAAAGGGGAGTGAAGTTTATGCCAGAGTTGTTGATCGATGTTTATGATGTATTTATGCGGACGTATCCGGGATTCCTGAGAGCGGTCGTCGTTACGCTTCAGCTGACGGCGATCGGGGTAATCCTTGGAACTGTCATCGGCCTGATTTTTGCTTTGATGAAAATTTCAGGTTCAAAAATACTGCGGGGAATTGCCAATTTCTACATTACGGTAATCCGCGGGACGCCATTGATTGTGCAGATTATGTTCCTGTATTTCGGGATCGTTGAATTTTACACAATGTCCAACTTCTGGGCAGGGGCCATTGCGCTGGGTGTTCACAACGGGGCGTACATCGCAGAAATCTTCCGCGGAGCGATTCAGGGCGTTGACCCGGGACAGCGTGAAGCGAGTATGTCGCTTGGCATGAACCGCAAACAGACGATGCAGCGAATTGTATTCCCGCAGGCTTTACGACGTTCGATTCCGCCGCTTGGGAATCAGTTCATCATTACATTGAAAGATTCATCACTTGTTTATATCATCGGTGTGGCAGAAATATTCTCGCTTGCCAACAGGGAAGCAGCGCAATCATACCAGTTTTTTGAATCGTTCCTTGTCGTAGGTATCTACTACTTAGTGCTCGTAATGATTTTCACATTCCTGTTGCGCCTGTATGAAAATAAACTCGATGTGGACAGAGCCTAAGGAGGGACAGATATGATAATCGGAAAGAATATACACAAATCCTTCGGTGATCTTGAGGTGCTGAAAGGCGTCGACCTTCATGTGGAGCCTCAGGAAGTGGTCGTTATCGTTGGTGTCAGTGGATCGGGAAAGAGTACGCTTTTAAGATGCTTTAATTTCCTGGAGATGATAAACAGCGGTGAAATTATTATCGATGGCAAGACAATCAATCCGAAAAAAGATGATTTAACCAAAGTGCGGGCAGAGGTCGGAATGGTATTCCAGCATTTTAATCTGTTCCCACACAAGACCGTGTTGGAGAATGTTATCGAAGCACCCGTTACAGTGAAAAAAATGAAAAAAGAAGAAGCGGAAAAACTGGGCATGAACCTGCTGCGAAAAGTTGGCCTTGAAGAAAAGGCGAACGTTTATCCAAGCAAACTGTCCGGTGGTCAAAAGCAGCGTGTTGCCATTGCGCGGTCGCTGGCAATGGAACCGAAAGTCATGCTGTTTGATGAACCGACTTCTGCTCTCGACCCGGAATTGGTCGGTGAAGTGCTGCAGGTTATGAAACAATTGGCAGAAGAAGGAATGACGATGATTGTCGTCACACATGAAATGAAGTTCGCTAAAGAAGCGGCGGATCGGGTCGTCATGATCGATCAGGGAACGATCATTGAATCGGCTGATCCCAAAACGTTCTTTGAAAATCCGCAGAATGAACGAACGAGACAATTTATCCAATTGGTTGAATAAGCTCCATGCAGCGATTCCGCTTTCTTTCGCGGAATCGCTTTTTTGATTGCTGAAAAGGTTTCATTCCTTTCAGAAGGGATAAATAAGGAATGCAATTAAAAATAAAAGGAGGTATTTTCAGTGAAAGTAACAGATATCATGACTAGCGATGTGGATACGTGTACGCCGCAGTCATCGCTTCAGGAAGTGGCAGCAAGAATGAAGGAAATCAATGTTGGGTCCATTCCGGTCGTCGATAATGACAAGCTCATCGGCATCATTACGGACCGTGACCTTGTGACCCGGGGAATTGCTGAGAATGTATCATTGGATACGGCAGTTTCTGAAATTCTCACAACAGATATGGTGACTGGAAGCAAGGACATGTCTGTGGAAGATGCGGCTGAATTAATGGCGGAGCACCAGATTCGCCGTTTGCCGATCGTCGAAGATGACAAAGTCGTTGGAATCGTTGCACTTGGGGATATTGCAGTAAAAGACAAATCTTATGGCAACGCAGACATTGCGCTCGATGAAGTTTCGGAGCCGGCTGAACCTGAGAAGTAAATTTTACGAAAATCAATATAAAAAACCGGCCATTCATTTGGCCGGTTTTCTTCAATTATACAAATTTGGAATTCAGCTTAATCCACGGTTATGACAGAAGCGGATATGAGGGGCAAGTCTTCTTCCGCGTTGCCGTCATAGATGCCTTCAAGCTGGATATTGTCTCCGACTTCTACAGCTGTTTCCGCCATATTCCGAATGTAGACCTGCTGGCCGTCATTGACGAGGATAAAGGAAGGGAAAGCCACATCATCCGCAAATTCTTCGACCGTTCCGGAAATTTCAACAGGCGTTCCGTCTTCAACATTTCCTTCCACGAGATCTGAAACTGTGACAGCTTCGGCATTTTCCACTTCTGCCGGATCGGTTGGATCGAGTTCATCGCCCTCAGGAGCGGACACTTCCGTCTGACCCTCGTCTTCCAGCTCCGGGGTTTCTTCGCCGCCGCAGGCAGACAGCAGAAAAACGATGCCGAGCGGTAAAATCCATTTTCTCATCATAGATCACTCCAGTGCTTCAATATTTGACCGTTTAAGGAAATATACCCTTCTTCCCGTGTTTCTAAAACGGTGCAGGGGATTCACTTCCAGCCATGAAAAAAAGCCCTTGTCTGACGACTCGGGCTTTTTACATGCAGTTTATCTTTGCGTCACCATTCAATAACTTCAGGATACTCCGCAGAAATTTCGATTTCGTGAATCGGTTTTTTTGCGGGATTTGCGGCTGCAAGGACCTGTTGGCGGAATGCCTGATACTCCTTGTCCTGCACCGCCAGTTTCAAAGCAATGGTGGAAAGGCTCTGTTCACGCTGCTCTTTTGTCATTCCGATATATTTCAAATTCATCAGATCCACGTACTGAATAGCATAATCATCCACAGTGGCCGGCTGGTTGAACGCCGCCAGAATCGTTTCATATTCCGAATCGGGGATATGTCCGCGGAGACAATCAAGAACCAACGACTGGAAACGGTAAATCACGGGGAGATGTAAATCCCAGATAGACTGTGAAACCTTTTTTTGATAAAGGCTGACAAAATCCTTTAACGCGATCGCTGCATAAATCAGTTCGGGCCACAGAATTTCAACAGAAAAATAGATGTTTTTATCCGGTGCGATAAATTGATGTTTTTTCATTGTATCCTCGTGCAGGCCGTTAAATACAAATTCGACATTGCGGTCGCCCTGGGCAGCATGGCGGATTTCATATGAGATACCAAGAATGCGCCTGCGTGAGCCTTCGAAGTCGAAATATTGGTTTTCCTTGCCGATTACTTTATAAAATGCCTGGTTCAATTCATCCAGATCAAAATAATCCCCGCTTATTTTAACACCCGTATGATTCGGTGTGGTCATCATCGTCAGCATGCAAAATCCTCCTCAACGTTTTGGTTTGTAATCGAGCTGCCTGAATAATTCATCGCGTTCGTCATCGGCCAGGTCGCGCCATTCGCCGACAGGCAGATCTCCGAGGCGGATATTCATGATCCGGATGCGCTGCAGGCTGCGCACTTCGTAGCCGAGTGCCGAGCACATGCGGCGGATCTGGCGGTTCAGCCCTTGTTTGATTGTCAGTTTGAAAATGTATTTTGTCAGTTTTTCTGCTTTTGCGGGAAGCGTGACCGTGTCCAGAATTTCAACGCCTTCTTCCATTTTTTTCAGGAAGGAGTCGGTGATCGGCATGTCGACTCTGACGATGTATTCTTTTTCATGTTCATTTTCAGCCCGCAGGATTTCATTGACGATGTCGCCGTCATTTGTCAGAAGAATGAGTCCTTCTGAATCCTTGTCGAGGCGGCCGACATGAAAAATCCGTTCCTGATGATTGACGAAATCGACGATATTGCCTTCGATATGGCGTTCAGTTGTGCTTGTGATGCCGACCGGCTTGTTCAGGGCGATGTAGATATATTCGCGCTCTGGCTGTTCAATGATCTTCCCGTCGACCCTCACCTCGTCGCCTGCCTGAACTTTGCTGCCGAGTTCTGCCGGTTTGCCGTTGATGGTGACACGGCCGTCTTCGATATATTTATCAGCGCCGCGGCGCGACGTGATTCCTGTCTCGCTCAAAAATTTATTGATTCGCATAATAAAATCCCTTCAATCGCTAGAATTTGCTCTGTGTTTCCATTATACCCTCAAATCAGGCAGAACAAAACGAGTGGCTATTTATGCCGATCAAGAAAAAGATGAGCTTTAACTATTGCAATTTTCAAATAAATTTGACAATATAGGAGGTGAGCTGTTTCATTTATGTGCGGACAGAGTAAACTCTAAATGGAAGCGCATACACGACGGCAATTCATTTAAGGGGAGGAAACAGAATGGTAATGGAATACGCAATTCCGAATACGGCTGGTGCCAAGAGTTCATTTAAGGAAAGGTACGAAAATTATATCAACGGTGAATGGAAAGCACCGGCAAAAGGACAGTATTTTGACAATGTTTCTCCTGTAAACGGCAAAAAATTCACAGAAGTTGCACGTTCGACTGCGGAAGATATCGAAGCCGCGCTGGATGCGGCCCATGCGGCGAAAGATGCCTGGGGCAAAACATCGGTTACGGAACGCGCCAATATTCTTTTAAAGATTGCAGATCGAATGGAGCAGAACCTGGAAATGCTTGCTGTCGCAGAAACCTGGGACAACGGTAAAGCAGTGCGGGAAACTTTGAATGCCGATATTCCTTTGGCAATTGATCATTACCGGTATTTTGCGGGAGTCATCCGTGCTCAGGAAGGATCGCTCAGCCAATTGGATGAGGATACGGTCGCTTATCATTTCCATGAGCCGCTCGGAGTGGTTGCGCAAATTATTCCATGGAACTTCCCACTGCTGATGGCAACCTGGAAACTGGCGCCTGCGCTTGCAGCAGGAAACTGCGTAGTGCTGAAACCGGCGGAGCAGACACCTGCCAGCATCCTGGTATGGGCGGAACTTGTCGGCGACTTACTGCCACCGGGCGTTCTGAATATCGTCAACGGTTTTGGACTTGAAGCAGGGAAGCCGCTTGCATCCAGCCCGCGCGTTGCCAAAGTCGCTTTCACCGGTGAAACGACAACTGGCCGGATGATCATGCAATATGCGTCACAAAACCTGATTCCGGTCACACTGGAACTGGGCGGAAAATCACCGAATATTTTCTTCAAAGATATTATGGACCAGGATGACGCCTTCCTTGATAAAGCGATTGAAGGATTCGTCATGTTCGCACTGAATCAGGGAGAGGTCTGCACATGCCCATCCCGCGTATTGATCCAGGAAGATATTTACGAAGAGTTCATGGAACGTGCGCTGAAGCGCGTTGAAGCGATTAAAATCGGCAACCCGCTTGATCCTGAAACGATGATGGGTGCGCAGGCTTCCCAGGAGCAGATGGAGAAAATCATGTCCTATCTGGATATCGGAAAGCAGGAAGGCGCGGAAGTCCTTGCAGGCGGAGAACGAAATGTGCTTGAGGGAGATTTGGCGGAAGGCTTCTATATCAAACCGACTGTCTTTAAAGGGAACAATAAAATGCGTATTTTCCAGGAAGAGATTTTTGGACCGGTTGTTTCCGTAACGACATTCAAAACAAAAGAAGAAGCGCTTGAACTTGCCAATGACACGCTTTATGGACTTGGAGCGGGTATCTGGACACGAGATACGCATACAGCCTACCGCTTCGGCCGTGGAATCCAGGCAGGACGCGTCTGGACAAACTGCTATCACCAGTATCCGGCTCACTCTGCATTCGGTGGATACAAAATGTCCGGTTTCGGCCGTGAAAATCACAAAATGATGCTGGACCATTACCAAAATACGAAAAATATGCTCGTCAGCTACAGCCAGGACAAGCAAGGGTTCTTTTGATCGAGTGAAGGGTCCTTCTTCAATGAAAGGAAGGGATCGCAATGGTTGAACGCGTCATAGCTACCGAAGCCGCCCTTGAATTGATTGAGTTTTTAAAAGAGAAGCATGGGCCTGTTATGTTCCATCAGTCAGGCGGCTGCTGTGACGGCAGCTCGCCGATGTGCTATCCGGAAGGCGATCTGTTTATCGGCGACCAGGACGTGTATATGGGAGACATCGGAGGCGCCAAATTCTATATGCACAAAAATCAATTCGAATACTGGCGCCATACCCAATTGATCATTGATGTGGTGCCGGGGCGCGGAGGGATGTTTTCTCTCGAAGGCGTCGAAGGGAAAAGGTTTTTGACCCGATCCCGGGCATTTACAACGGAAGAAACGAAGGAATTGCAGGAGCAGGTTTAAAGGAGAGACGGGACTCGTTCCCGTCTTTTTTTTGTTTAATGATAAATCTGGGAAACGGGAATCAAAAATGGGGAAATGAAAAAGTCACCCTTCGGATGAAGGGGTAATTCTCTATGCCGATCATAAAAGACGTTTTGCCGATCA
>NZ_JRGN01000256.1 GCF_000775575.1 Planococcus sp. CAU13 | reverse complement strand
TTCAAGCCGCACCTCAAATTATTTGTAAAATAAATATAGATAATATTTCCAATCCGTATGCAGGTATACCACCCGTTATAAAAAATTTTTACCAGTCACTACTCTCAATTTCTTCCCCAAACAAAAACCGGCCAGCCCTCCAGCTGCCCGGTTCCATCTCACTCTGTTTCATTCTTTAACTGCTTCTTCCGCAGCTGCTCCAGCACCACTTCGTCGATGAGCCGCTCTTCGCTCCAGCGGTCGTCGAAGTTTTCGCGCAGCGTGAAGGTTTTCAATGCATCTTTTACGGTATCGTTATAGCCATCGTGGTCGATGGAGTCCAGCAGGCCGAGGCGCACAAGGTGCCCTTTGACCTCTTCAAACAGCTCGCCTTCGATTTCAAGCTGCTCGTCCGTGCTTTCGCCGAAGATTTTGTGGAGCTCATAAAGGCGCAGCAACTCATCGATCGGCTCGGGGTGATCGTCGACGCGGAGGTCCACTTTTACGTCGTTATAACCGCCGTATCCTGCGCCTTCCTGAACCACATAGACCGCCGCAGATTGTTTGCCACGGCTGTCGCCGCCAGCGTGCTGGGCAGCGGCCAATGCTTTGATCAGCCGTTCAGCCAGCGGATCGGTCGATTGTTCGAATGATGCGCTCATGGCGGTTACGGTTTCCTCGCTGACGAGGATATTGCCCTGGCATGAGTAGTTTTTGCCTGTTTTATGGCCGGCCCAGTCGAAACATTCTTCTCCCGTAAATGCCGCGGCTTCACCCTGTGCGTTAATCACTGCAACTTGCCGCAGGTTGCGGCCCGGGTCATCCGTCACCAGTTTGGCGATGACTTCGTCCGGCGACAGCCCTTGTTTCAGAAGCTCCAGCCCCTCCGGACCATATTTTGTGTTGGCCCATGACTGCGTCGCCACTGCTCCCACATTCGCTTTTGCCCATGGCACTACGGCACCGACTGCCAGGAATTTCGATTGCACCGCCACTCCCACTTCACCGGTTTTCGGATCCGCTCCCACTATCGAGAATGTTGCCACCAATTTTTCCTTACTCACCTGTTTCTTCATATTCATCCCCCTTTTGTCCAGTTTACCTTAATTTCTAAAAAGTTTTAATTGAAAATTATAATTGTTGCCTGTACAAACAGAAACGGCTGCACCTGAATAGACAGGCACAGCCGCAGCAATCAAAGATTATTTTTTTCGGAAAGCTTCGTGTATGTTTTCTTTTCATTCCATTTATGGAGCTTTAGAATCGCAGGCAGCAGTAAAAACAGGACGGCCAAAGCACCAGCGATGATCAGCGGGAAATTTGACGGCTTTGATTCTGCCGATAAGCTGGCAATTCCTGTTGTCTGTGATTCAGTGACAGTGAATTTTTCTTCAGCAAGAAACTCTTTTCCATCCGTATTGCCTTTGACCATCAGAACATATTTACCTTCTTCCAGCAATACGCCTTTCAGATCCAGCGGAAAATCAATTTCGGAAACCGGTGCCATGGCAAATGGTTCCACAACGCCTGTAAGCAGGACTTCGCCATCTTTATCCATCACTGTATAAGTGCCCTGGATATTTTCAAGAACTGCCGCGTCTCCATTTTTCACATTGACCGTTAACCGGTTCCCGGATGCACTGAAGTCCACTTTATCCATAGAAAAGCCGGCAGCGGACTTTTGGGCAAGATTTACTTTGACAGCGACGAGCCGCTGCCCGGGCTGTTCAATTGTATAATTGCTGCCGCCGTTATTCAGTGATTCGATTGACAGGTTATCCGGTGTCCCTTCCGCTGTCAGCATGATGCCGCCGAGCAGGGTACCGCTTGCCGCTTCAGGAACAGTAAGATGGACATGAACAATTTCTGCACTGTTCGCCGCAACTGTCAACGTTTTTTGGACATCGATAAGCTCCTCCATACGGATTACGCTATCTTTATTCGCTTCCTCATCGGCGCTGTAAAGAATGCCGCCTTTATCGGCCGTGTGTGCGTTTACCGGCTGCACCTGCAGTCGAAGCGGTTCATCGCTGGTATTTGTTACACGAAAATCCAGTGATAAATTTTTGCCGGGTTCAGCATCCAGATTGAAATAGCCTTCCGAAAAGTTTTTCTGGCCTTCGGCAGCCAGCACATCAATCTTAAAATCATTGGCGGAATCTGCAGCATCCGCCGCCATTGGAATCATTAACATCATAGAAAATAAAATAAGAACACGCAAAACCATACTGTTCCCCCAGTAAATTATTCTTACAAAATAAAAAGCTGTGCCTCACTGACACAGCTGCCTTTTTATTGTTTATGTAAGTACAGCCCTACAAGATAAATGAGTATCCTCTGTGTCTTCATTTCATCTTCATTGCCTTTATCGCTTATATTACAATTATATTACAATGATTGTAACAATAAATCAAGACATTTATATGTTTTTGTCATCAGCACTCGAATTATCGGGTTAATTGTGGCGGGAAATATAACATCATTAATTGACAGAAAAATCTAATAATTCATGGTTAAGTGTCTTGACATGTGGTATACTTGAGTTAATCCAAATTGCAATTTCAACCTGCAAAAATACATATGAATCATCGCCCACAGCCTTCGTACATACGCTAATCGCTCATTAGTGTAAATAAAAAAAGGGGTGAAATTTGTGGGCACGAAAATCGGTAAAATTGCAGCTGTCGTGTTATTGGTGTTATTCAGTTTGTTTTCATTCAGCGACCAGTCTGATGCAGCCAGTTCGAAGTATGTAACAAAAGGAAATACGACCAGCAAGGTGGTGGCACTGACCTTCGATGACGGATCGGATGGGACGAACATCAATAAGATCCTGAATATCCTGTCAACGCATAAAGTTACAGCCACTTTTTTCCTTACTGGGTCGGGTGCGGAAAAACATCCGCAGGCGATTAAAAACATTGCAGCAAAAGGCCATCAGCTCGGCAACCATTCCTATTCCCATCCCGATTTTAAGACCCTCACTGCCGCACAGATGAAATCACAGCTTGACCGTACGGAAACCATAGTTAAAAATTTGACCGGCAAAACGACAAAACCTATTTTCAGAGCACCCTATGGTTCTGTAAATGCCAATGTATTGGCCGGCATCGGAGCAGCGGGATACGGCTATACCATCCACTGGAATATCGACACCATTGACTGGCGAGGCGATTCCGCAACCACCATCACCAACAAAGTGGTGAATAATATTGTGCCGGGCACCATCGTATTGATGCATACAGGCGCGGGCGCGTCGGGCACACCAGCCGCACTGCCGAACATCATCACCAAATTGAAAGCGAAAGGCTATACGTTCGTCACTGTATCACAATTGCTGAAATTGCCGGCATCACCTCCTGCAGCGGGAGGCACCACATACACGGTAAAAGCTGGCGACACGATGTATTCAATTGCCAAACGCTACAACACGACAGTCGCTAAACTTGCTGCCGCCAACAATATCGTCAATGTTAACCTGCTTCGCGTGGGCCAGGTATTGAAAATTCCGGGTACGACTGCAACACAGCCGCCTGCCACTTCCGTCAAATATACCGTTAAAGCCGGTGACACTTTATACAGTATCGCCTCCAGATATAAAACTACTGTAGCAAAAATTGCCGCCACCAATAAAATCACGAATGTCAATTTATTGCGTGTCGGCCAGGTATTGGTGATTCCGCGATAAGGCGAGTGGAGCCGGATTTGTTTCCGGCTCTTTTTTATGGTTGATTTTCTCATATTTTTTTAGGATGTGTAGGCTGGGGTGAGGGTCAGCCTTCGCACTATTAAATGAATCATTTTTTTCGACTTAAAAAATTTAAAAAGTTAAATATTTCAAAATTAAATTATTCAGTTGCGGAGTTTCTACTTTTAGTTGCGGTTGCGGCGGGATTAGTTGCGGTTAAATCTGATTTAGTTGCGGTTAGCTCCATTTTAGTTGCGGTTACCGAATCTCCTGCAACAGCTGCACATAGTTTAATCCATCACAAATTTATTCCATAAAAACAAGCCTCCGCAACAGCGAAGGCAATCAAAAACTACACATGGCGCATGCGCCGCCTGCTGTAGAAAACATAGATTAAAATGGGTATCAGAACAACAAACACAATCGCCAGCAACGGAATAAGAAAAATGGCTATCGGCACGAGCGTGGCGGTGGTGTCTTCCGCTGCAGCGACCGCCGGACTGAGAAAAGCGGTTTCACTCACTCCTTTAACAGCGGTTACTGCGGTATGCGATGCTGTCGCGACGCCGCCTCCTCCGATGATTGCGATGCTCCACTCCAGCAAGGAATTCATATCCCCGATGAACGATGCTGTCAGCAGGATACCGGCGATTGCTGCAAGCGGCGTGGCGAGCACTTTCATAAATGACCCAACCGCCGGAATATAATTGACGGCAATCTCAAACAAGGTGGCCGTTCCAAATGCGATCAATGCCGGCGTACTGCCGATCCAGCTGAAGCCTTCCGATAATGTGATCCAGTCTGCTCTTACAAATATGCCGGTTATGAGTAAAGGCGTAAATATACGGAATCCCACTGTCGCACTTAATGCCAGGCCAATGCATATTGCCAGTATCGTCTCCATAGTAGAATAATCCCCAATCATTTGTTTTCTTCAAGTTACATTAAACTTGAGTTTTCCTGATATTGTCCCTTTACCCCTAAAATCGAAAAAGCAAGCGCTGTCCGGAAAGTCCCGGCTTGCACCTGCTTTTTTCTTCCGCTTATGGATAGTCCGGATTAAAGTCTCCATAACTCCACTGCTTCCGGTTTTTTATTTTTATCAAGTACGCCTTTAATATCGAAAACGATGCTGTTTTGACTTTTCAGCAGAGCCAGAATCAATTTCCATCCCCCGTCACGTATTTCCTTATGGGGCATGGCAAGAATAACGGCGTCTGCAGGCGACAATTCTTCCCACGGCGTGAGTCGTATGCCGAATTGAAGCTCCGTCTGTTCCGCATCGGCCAAACTGTCGGCCACCTGAATCTTCAGGCCGAATTGCTGCAATTCCTCGATCATGTCAAAAACTCTCGATTTTTCGATGACCGCAGAATCTTCTCTGTTCGTTACGCCTAGCACCACGACTGCTGCCGACTGCAATGGCAGATTGAGCTGATTCATTTCCTTGATGATGGCATTGGCAATCGAATTGCCCACGCTCTCATTAACCCGAAGCGCAGCTATCAGGATTTCTGGATGATGTCCGACAGCCAGTGCCCTTTGAACGAGCTGATAGGAATTCTGCATTTTTCCATGGTTTCCACTTAAGCCGGGACTGAAATTCAAAAAATCTTTCGCAACAGCAGCAGTCTGCAAAACTTCCTGTGTATCCACATCCATCAATTTAAAAATTGCAGCAAGTTCGTTCATCAATGCATTATTTACAGTCTGCTGGATCACAGTGACAAATTCAGCTGCTTCCGCGATGCGAATCGATTCTGCTTTGAACACCTGCTCCCGGTAGACAGAAGTATAGATTTCCGCCAGATAGTCCAGCACCGGATCGTTTTGTCCCGCAATGATTTTGCGCTGCTTCGCGACAGAAGAAATGTCCGCTTCCTGTCTTTTTGTTTCAGGAGTAAAGCCCACAAAAAAATGTTTACCGGCTTCGAGTCCGGAATGGCGTTCCAGCACAGGGATGCATTTCTCTTCAGTGGCACCCGGATAAACGGCCGAAGCAATTACCACAACCGCTCCTTTTTTCATGTTTCTTCCGGCAACTTCGCAGGCTTTCAGCAGCAAAGACAAATCGGCGTGCCTGCTTGCGCTGATGGTCACAGGAACGGCGATGATCAGTAAGCCGGCCTCTGAAAATCTGCCCGGTTCCTGCACCACTTCAATTGTCGAACCATACGGCACTTTAAAAGGCGCATGGTCTACAGCAGGATCCCCGTTGAATTCCTCTTCCATGTCATATACAATGACCGGGTATTGCCTGGCGAAGTCATTGGCGATCGGCAAACCGGCAACACTCATGCCAATAACCCCTATCCGTAAATTTTCCCTCATCATGCTGGTGTGTTCCCTCCTCAAACCCATTGCCAGGACATTTTTTTGATTGCTTTTCTAAATGCTTTCAGTCTTTCATAAGCAGCGACTCTTTTAATTTCTTTTCAAAAAGTTCAAGCAGTTTATCGCGCAGTTCCGGCCGCTGCAGAGCAAATTCAATCGTTGTTTCGATATATCCGAATTTCTCGCCGACATCGTAACGCTGTCCGTCGAACTCATAAGCATATACCTGCTGTTCTTTATTCAGCTTCTGTATGGCGTCCGTCAATTGGATTTCTCCACCTGTGCCAACTTGATGTTCTCCCAGGTAATCAAAGATTTTCGGGTCCAGAATATAACGACCCATAATCGCGTAATTTGATGGTGCCGTTCCCGCTGGCGGTTTTTCGACAAAGCTGCTGACTTTCATCAGTTTGCCTACCCGTTCCAGTGGATCGATGATGCCGTAGCGGCTCGTCTCCTCTTCCGGAACCTGTTTTACTCCGATGATGCTTTTGCCGGTTTGTTCGTACTGTTCCATCAACTGGGCAAGGCAAGGTTCTTCATTTACGACAATGTCGTCTCCAAGCAATACAGCAAAAGGCTCATCTCCTATGAAGTTGCGCGCGGACCAGATGGCGTGCCCCAAACCCAGTGGCTGCTTTTGGCGAATATAATGAATTTCCACCTGAGAAGATTCAATGACGGAATCCAGCATATCAAGCTTCCCTTTTTTTCTGAGCGTATCTTCAAGTTCAAAGGCATGGTCGAAATGGTCCTCTATCGCCCGTTTCCCTTTACCGGTCACGATGATGATATCCTGGATTCCGGATGCGATCGCCTCTTCGACGATATACTGGATGGTCGGCTTATCGACGATCGGCAGCATCTCTTTCGGCAATGCCTTAGTAGCCGGCAGGAAACGGGTGCCAAGCCCTGCCGCCGGTATAATCGCTTTTCTGATCTTCATACTGAATTCCTCCTGAGAGTTGATTTTTCTTCCTGCGCTGCTGCGCCAGCTTTGCGGAATTTCTTTTTGAGTTCATTGGTGATGGCCGTAACATCATCTATTTTGGTGAACAGGATGACGGTAAAGTAGATGACTGCCCCTGCTGCTATCGCCAGCAGCAAGGCGATATTCTCGTGGATGAGGAGTGACAGCGCTTCGAAGATAAGTTTTGCGCCGATTCCCATGATGATGGATGCGAAACTGATCTTCGCGAATGACACCATCATCTCTTTCGCTCCCAGCGCACCGATCTTACGCCGCAAACTGAAGAACATCAGTGCTGTGGCAAATAGCGCCGAAATGGATGTGGCCAGTGCCAAACCGCCAATTCCCAGAAATCTGGAAAGAATGATGTTTAAAATGATGTTCAAAACGAGAGCGATGGATGCATTGATCATCGGCGTTTTTGTATCTTCCAGCGAATAGAAGGCCTTGACCAGCGTGGCCCGGATGCCCACGCCGATCATGCCGACTGAATAGAATAAAAGCGAAATCGAGGTCATGGCAATGGCGGCTTCCCCGAATGCTCCGCGGCCGAACATCAATACGACAATAGGCTTGGCAAAAATCATTGCCCCGACTGTGGCGGGTATAACAAACAGGCTGATGCCCGTGATTGCTTCGGATAACGCTTTTTTCATGCCGATGAAATTCCGGGAAACCGCCATTCTGGAAATGTTCGGATACATGACCGTGACAATCGAAAGGACAAATATCCCGGTTATGAATCCCTCTATCTTATAAGCGTAGTTCAACGCAGAAATTCCGCCTTCCGCTATTTGGGATGCCAGCGTGCGGTCGACGATTTTATTCACCTGGACAACGGAGGAGCCCAGGATTACCGGCAGCGAAAGGGTGATCATCCGTTTCAGATAATAATCTTTGAAATCCACTTTGAACTGATAATGATACCCCTTTTTATAAGCATAGACGATGATGATCAAAGCCTGTGCAATGACGGCGACCACACTGCCGATGATAAGAATGTTGATTCCGTAGGATGCGCTCGCTGCAATCGATGCGATGGTGATCAGCATCATCGGGATTACCGCGATCTGCACCACTTTATAGGCATCCTTAACCTGCAGGTTGGCTTCCAGGATATAGAGGATTCCGGTGAAGTAGACTGTGACAATGCTGATCCGTGTAAACAGGATCGCCATTTCGAGCGTCTCTCCTTCAAATCCTGAGGCAAAGAGGAAAATCAGCGGTTTGGTAAACAGGAATACGGCAACCACAATCCCTGTACAAAACAGCATGACGAAATTCAATACGTTGTTCGTGAACGCATTCGCCGCTTCTTTCCCTTCCTCATTTTCGACTTTATTGTAGAGCGGAATGTAGCCGATCGCGATGCCCGCTCCGATCAAAGCAAAAATAACGGCCGGAATCGTCAATGAAATGAGGTAGGCGTCGGTGATGTTGGAAGCACCGTAATAATAGGAAAAGACGATTTCCTTAATCATCCCGGTCAGCTTCACCACAATGGTTACCGCCATTAATGCAAGAATCGTTTTTTTCATGTTCTGTCACCTGCGCTCTCTGGCTTGCAATCGATCAGCTCCGCCTGGGCATTTCAGGCAGCACGGTCAAAGAAGTAACATAGTTCATAAGATTCCGGTATTCAAGATGGAGGAATTCAAGATAATCGGGAGCTGTTTCCATCCACCTTTTTAAGTACATATTCAAAAAGAATATATTTAAATACTCCTGCCTTCTGGCCGCATCAAATTTCAACCCGAAAAGTTCGAAAGCATGATAGTAATAATCATCGTATTCACCATTGGCGTAGCTTCTTATAAAACTGAAATTCTTGTTTGTCAGTGCTTCGTTCCACATGAAAGCGAAAAAATCATAGAAAAAGAACATTTCACCAGCCAATTCCCAATCAATAAAAAAGATGTTCTGCGGATCTTCTTTATCGATCAGAATATTCGACGACCAGAGATCTCCATGAATAGGGAGAACCGCAAAAGGTTTCTCCAACAGTTCAGGGCTTATTCCAGCCAGAATTTCTTCGATAAACTCATCTTTTTCGGGCAGGGACTTTAAAATCCCGGCTGGAGCCATCCAATTCATTTCCCCCGACTTTATGGCTTCTTTGAAATATTCCAGATACCTCCGAAAAATTTCATTTGCCACAAAATTGAAGTCATATTCACTCCAGTGCATGTTGCTCTTATAGTCTATATAGCGTTCAATGATGATCCGCTGTTTCTCATCTGCGTCGATAATGGGAGGTATCGGAAAATAATGGCTGAATTGATTGTAAGTACGGAGTTTCCCTTTCAAAGCGTGTTTGCTGTTGTAGAAAATCAATACTTCCTTATTTTCAAAATCAAAGATTTTTACTTCCTTGCCATTTCCTCCCGGCAGATAAACTGTGCCTCTATAGCCGTCAATCGCCTTTTCGCTGATCACCAGCTTTTTATTGAAATAAAACCGGAGTATTTTGGTGACGACTGTCTTGGTAAAAAAACGGTCTTTGAAGAAATTCACGACCGGCAGCCCCTGGCTGAACAAGTCGACCGATTTTCTCATGACATTCTGATCGTCCAGGTGTATATAAGTGAGGCTTTCATCAAAACTGTATTTTCCCGGATACAGGAATTTTTTGCTTTCATAGAATTTGTCCACTATTTTCTTTTTGTTTTTGTAGTATTCCTTCAATCTTTTCACCATCTTCCACCTCCATTTCTCAACTGGACAGTATTTAAACCAGCAATTGCATCCTGACTTTCAAATACAGCAGCATCAATTTAATGCTCCGGAGGCCATTCGACAGGTTGAATATCCGAATGAAATCATCATAAGTCTTTAGGATGCTCTTCAATTCTTTTTTATCAATCAACCTGATATTCCGGTCCACTCGGTACAGAATCGCCCCTGCAATCCTGTAGGAATCAATGGCTGACAGGGCTCTGCTCCGTCTCTCACTTTCCTTTACACGCGTGCAGATATAATCCTTGACCGCCTCCATCCATTCAAGATCCTTCTTGATTTTATCCATGGAATTCTCGCTCAGGCTGTCCGGCTGCCCAATATGGTAGCTAGTCAAATAATCGCGGACTGCCAGCACTTCCATTTCGTGGACCAGCACTTTCGAAAAGAAAATCAGATCTTCTCCCCAGCTCACTCCGGCAGAAAAACGGATTCCATGCCGATCCAGGAAATCTTTGCGGATCAGCCAGGAATTTGTGTTCGGGTTGCAGCTGTTAAGCAGGTACCGCTCGAGAATATCTCCTTCAGCAAAATTGAAACGCGCTTTTTGGCTGCTCCTTTCCGTTGTGAAATAATGGGCACAGTAACAGACATTTGTCTCACCCGCTTTCCACACCATTTTCGAAAGAAATTCAGGTTGCCAGACATCGTCCGCATCCAAAAAAGAAATGAATTCCCCTCTCGCCAGATCGATGCCGTTATTGCGGGTGATGGAAACTCCCTGGTTGCGCTGCTTGAAATAGACAATCCTCGGATCTTTGCGTTTGAATTCCAAAGCAATCTCGTGGCTGCTGTCAGTCGATCCGTCATTGATCATGATCAGCTCGAAATCCTTGTATGTCTGTCCAAGGACAGATTCAATGCTGTGACGGAGTCTCTCGGCTTTATTGTAAATCGGCATTATCACTGACACTTTCGGCACATTCCCCACACCTTTCGCAGTCTATTTAATACCTGATCTGGAAAATCGTTTTATATGGAACATAGGTGGCAGAACCGACGTAGACGATATAAAGGAAAATAACGATACTGAAAATGGAGAATCCCACTTTCAGGAGAGCGCGATTGCTGTCGAGTTTGAACAGGGACATGATTTTCGGAATGAGCAGGAGCGAGAAGAAAGTGCCGTAAAGAGACAGGCGGTGGCCCATCGTCCCCTGCGTAAAGAACATGAGATAAATGCCCAGTCCGACGAAATAGAAATTGAAGTACATATTGGCGATGCGATCATTTTCCAATATCCTGTCCCGCAGAAAAAGGGCGACGATGCCGATCAGCACCAGGACATAAACGGCCTTGGTCCCTTCCTGTGCTGATGTCGCTTCGGTATAGGTCGCATACTTCGGCAGGTATCTGACGACCAGCAAGTTGATTATCCCGCTTACAAATGGCAAAGAAACCAAAACGATGACGAGCTTCATGATATCCAGCCTGACATTCCGGATAAAATAGAAGGCAATCGCGATAAACGCCGAGGCATGGAACATACCGGCAAGCCCCACTGCCAGCACATACCGCAGCAGCTGTCCCCGTTCGATGAATTTAAACGCGTAAAATGTAATGGCCAGAGCCGTAAAAAGACGGATGACGCTCAGGGAATTCAGGAAAAAGAGCGGGAAACAGACAAAGAAAATGATGCTGACCCAGTAATCCTTGCTGTATCTTCTGACAGTCAACGCCACCAGAACGATGGTTATCAATGAATTGAGGAAGAAATACAAATTGGTCATATCCATATCCCGGGCAAGTTCGATCAGGAAGATCGTCGCCAGTTCCCCATTGCTGACTATATTCGTCACCAGGTTATAGCGGACCGTTGCGTAATAAGCCTTATAATCCCAGCCGACATTATAGCGCAGGGAGGAAAACAGGAAAATCACTGTCCAGGCAAGCAGGATGGTAACGGTGTACTTGCCGCTTGAGGCATGCGGCAGTTTTTCTTCGCCCAGCCCATCTGCTGCAGCCGGTTCCGCAAATCTGCTGTCCGCTGCCTGCAGATTTCCCTGATATGGCATTTTCCATGTAGCCACCAATTCAAAAAGCAATAATCCGAAAAGAACACTTAAAAATGCAATGTATACGATCATGGGCAGCCCTGCCGTTTCTTCTGGAAGTTTTTTTAGAAGCCAAGGAATTTATTGACGCTGTCCCGGAACACCAGATTGTCTTCAACCACTTTCTGAAAAAAGTCTTTTCGTTTCGCTTTATAGTCCTCAAAATTGAACTCCGCGAAATAACGGCTGATTTTTCTTTCAAAATCCGAAAACGAATCGACCACCAGACCAAGACCGTACTGGCGGGTCAGATCCGCTAGATAGGAGTCTTCCGCGACAATCACCGGTTTGCCGTGCAAAGCGGCGTTGTACAGCCGGTTCGGCAATAATGTCCGGCAATTGATATTTTCGCTGTAGCGGAGTGCGTGGATCAGATCGGAATCATGGTACAGGGCATTTTCCTGCTCTTTTGTGTAACGGCCTGTCAATTCCACATTGCTGACCCCGTTGCGGACAATGTATTCTTCAATGTCCTTATTGGCCAGGCCTTCTCCGTGAAAGACCAGGTCGACTTTTCCGCAGTCTTTGAGGGAATCAATAAAATCGATATTCACTTTGTAATCGGACAAAGCGCCTATAAATGCGATTTTCACCTTATCTTTCTGAAGAAAAGCGGTTTGGCATTCCTTCAGTTCGTCAATGCTGTCAATCGTCGTATTATGGCTTACCAGGTAATTTCCGCTGTCCGGCAGCCATTTCCGGAAACCGGGTGATGAAATGACCGTGTATGCCGAACCCTCCACCACTTTCCTGATATCAAAAGCTTTCAGAATCCGGTTATAGTCCCGGATATCCAGAATGTAATCACCTTTTTTATATTTCAGGAGATAGCGCTTCAGGAAATATGCAAGCTGGATGCTGAAAACGATGATTTTGTCATAATTATTCTTTTTCAGAATCCGGAGAACAAAATTTCGGTATTTGAAGTAATCGATATACCCCCTTTGCAGGTCGGCCTTATTGTCCCTGAATTTCAGCGGATGGTCCGGTTCCTCAGTACCATTACGGTCCCAATTGATCACATCGTAATCGATGCCGCTGTCGTCAAGCACTTTTGTGTAATTGCCGACGTACGGCATGAAAAGCATATTCGATGGGCATACCAGCGCAATCTTCATCGACGGCCCTCCTCTCTTTCTTGTTAATGCATCGTTTTTTCCAGCAGGACTCCAGCAGGGGCATTTTGGCCCTTCGCCAGTTTTTTACGGGCTGCATCCAGTACTTCGTTCATTTCATCCGGCATGACAGTTTCCAGGTAATGGGCGGCCTGCCGGGCACTGTCACTGGAATGGATGATGTTTTTGAAAAATTTCTCCCGCATGTCTTTTTTGACATCTGCGATTCGCCGGTTATCAAGAAGCGGATATTTGTTTTTCAGCTCAATAGATGGTTCAATGGGATCCAAATCGATTGCCGCAACAAATGTCGCCGGTAAGCCGCCGGAAAGCACACTCGATTTCTCACCCCAATTGCCGCCGCGCAATTGCTGGGCTGCATGCTGTTTTTCATACCCGTTCAATTTCTTGCTTCTGATAAGCTGAAAACCATGTTTTTCAAGTTCCTCTTTCACCTTCTGTTCATCAGCCGGTGAAGCTGCCGCTTCGCGGATGATGAACACCGCGAGCCCTGGCACTTCCGGCATGTCTTTCAAGATGTCATTGGCCAGTTTCGCACACCATTCATTGTCCTGCCCAAGCTTTTCGAGCATATCCAGTGTCGGCTTCCATCCTTTTTCTTCCAGCAATGCATCCAACGCCTTCATATTGATGTCGACCGCCACTCCCTGTTTCTTGGCCATTTCCGCCAGAACCGTCTGAAAGTCGTGGCCTGGATCGCTCACTTTCGGCGCCTGGATGCCATCTTCCGACAAGCCTGATTCGTAGCCTTTATGGTAAAGCGCATGAAAGACGAGACTGTAAAAATAGTCATTTTCAGACGGCACTTTTGCTCCTGACTCGTGCTCTGCCGATCTTTCCAGCAGCTGCTGCGCAACCACCGGCGGATAGTATGCAATTTCTTTAAAGGAGTAACTCGGCAATCCGCTGACACTGTAGACATCGCAGGGGATGCCACCTTTTCTTGGCGACCAGGTCAAGATACTGTCCAGAATGGCCGCGTCATCGTCGTGGACGAGAAGGTCGATATCCCCTCCGTATTCGACATGGGGCAGATCTTCGAACCACCGCAGAATGACGTAGCGGCAGCCTTTCCTGTTTAATTGTTCGATGAATTGTGCAACGGTCATATTTCGCGGCAGCCTGCGGAAATTACGGTCGTTGTGGACAATCTGTTTCATCTTGACCAGAAACGTCCACAGTTTTTTTCCATAATCCGAATTCTGCGCGAACCTCCGGAGCAGCTCTTTTAATCTATACACGCCAGCGCCCTCCCTTTTTCGTTCCTTTTCTGCCACACCGTACGATTTACATAATCTGTATAAGAAAGAATGATGCGCAGTACTTTGTCCGATACATTGGGCATGCTGTAATCCGCCACTTGCCGCATTGTCGCACTGCCTTGTGTCTCCAACACGGTCATGCCCTGAAGCACCCGCTCTTTCTGAAGGCCCACCAGCATGACACTGCCTTCCTCCATCGCTTCCGGACGTTCATGCGCCTGCCGGATATTGAGCGCCCGCAGTCCCAGTATCGACGATTCTTCGCTGATCGTGCCGCTGTCGCTCAGCACGGCCTTCGCATGCATTTGAAGACTGATGTAATCAATGAAGCCAAGCGGTTTTGCCGTCTGTATCAGCTGATGAAATTCCGTCCCTTCCGCTTCAATCATTTTGCGTGTCCGTGGATGGGTGCTGACAATGATGGGAAGACCATATTTTTCTGCCACCGCATTCAGGGTTTCCACGAGATCCGCGAAATTTTCAGGAGCATTGATGTTTTCTTCCCGGTGAGCAGAAACGACGAAATAACGGCCTTTTTCGAGTTTCAGCCTCTCGTGGATATCTGATTCGCTGATTTCCTTTTTTCTGGATTCGAGCACTTCGAACATCGGGCTCCCGGTCTTGATGATACGATCTGCCGGCAATCCTTCCCGCAGGAGATATTCTCTGGCGATGTCACTGTAGGTCAAGTTGATGTCCGCCACATGGTCGACGATTTTCCGGTTCGTTTCTTCCGGAACCCGCTGGTCGAAACAGCGGTTGCCCGCTTCCATATGAAAAATCGGGATCTTCTTCTTTTTGGCGGCAATTGCACACAGACAGCTGTTGGTATCACCAAGCACCAGAAATGCATCCGGTTTTTCCATTTCAAGCACCGGATCGATCTTGACCAGGATATTGCCGATGGTTTCAATCGCCGTTCCGTTTGCTGCATCCAGAAAATAATCCGGTTTCCGCAAATTGAAATCTTTGAAAAACACTTCATTCAATTCGTAATCGTAATTTTGCCCGGTGTGAACTAGAATATGATGGATGGCTTCCGACGATTCGAGTTTATTGATGACCGCTGAAAGCCTGATGATTTCCGGCCTGGTGCCCACCACTGTCATGACCTTCAATTTTTCCATAGATTAAACCTCCATATAATACGTATCCGGCTTATCCGGATCAAAGAGCTCGTTTGCCCACATGATCGTGATCATTTCCGTATCACCCAGGTTTTCGATATTATGCGTATAGCCGGTTGGAATATCGACCACTTTCATATCTTCGCCGTCGACAAAATATTCGATGACAGCGTCAGAATCGACTTTTCGTAAACGGATGACGCCTTTTCCGCTGACCACCAGAAACTTCTCGTTTTTCGTATGATGCCAATGATTTCCTTTGGTGATGCCGGGTTTCGAACGGTTCACTGACACCTGACCGTGTGACTGTGTACGAAGAAATTCGGTAAACGAGCCCCTGTCGTCCCGATTCACTTTCAATGGGTAGGAAAAGCTGTCTTCCGGCAAATAGCTTAAATAAGTGCTGTACAGTTTTTTCGTAAGCGGATCTTTCATATTGGGCAATTCGAGGTGCCGGCGGCTTTCCTTGAAAAAAGCGATTAGATCAGCAAGTTCCCCGACTTTTATCGTGTGAGTTTCAGGCACCCGGCAAAACTTTCCGTCCCGTGTCGCCTGCCCGGCCAGTACCCGTTTGAACTCATCAAGCACATCGTCGATATAGCAGAGTTCAAGCTCCGCATCCGGATCATTTATCTGCACCGGAAAATCCCGGGCGATGTTATGGCAGAACGTCGCAACGACCGAGTTGTAATTCGGGCGGCTCCATTTGCCGAATAAATTCACAAGCCGGTAAACGAAGACTTCGCTCCCTGTTTGTTGTGCGTGTTCGAATACAAGGTCTTCCCCCGCTTTCTTGCTTCGTCCGTAAGGATTGTCCCGCTCTGCCTGAATCGAGGAAGTGACGACAATCGGTGCCGGGTTGCCATGCTGTTGCAGGTGCGACAACAGGGCTGAAATCAAATCGTGATTGCCCTTCATAAACTCTTCTTCTTTTTCGGGGCGGTTGACGCCCGCCAGATGGAAGACGAAATCACATTCCTGGGCGAACCTTTCCAGATCGGCGGGCGGGTTCTTTCTCGAATAAAGCAATAAATCCTCATGTCCCTGATTTTTCAGTTCCGCGGCCAGGTTCCTGCCGACAAAGCCTTCCGCGCCGGTAATCAGGATTTTCAACTCGGAATACCGTAATTGACAGCAGCCGGCAATGCCGGGTTGATCGTCTTCAATTCTTCCTGGATATACGGCAGCTGCAGAAGCAGATCTTTGATTTCGGATACATTCAGTCTCTTGGTATTATGCGAGTTGTATTCTTTTTCCACGGAAAGTTTTTTATCGCCCTCATTGAAATATTTTTCGTAGTTCAAGTCACGGCTGTCGGCAGGCACTCTATAGAACCCTTCCAGATCCTGCGCGACAATATGTTCTTCACGGGTCAGCAGCGTTTCAAATTCCTTCTCGCCGTGCCGTGTGCCGATAATTTTCACTTCATTGTCCGCCTGGAACAATTCCTTCAGCGCCTGGGCCAGATCTTCGATTGTCGAAGCCGGAGCCTTCTGCACCATGATGTCACCGGCATTTCCATTCTGGAAGGCAAAGACGACCAGCTCAACAGCGTCTTCAAGGCTCATCAGGAAACGTGTCATATTCGGATCTGTCACTGTCAGCGGTTTGCCCGATTTGATCTGTTCCACGAACAAAGGAATCACCGAGCCTCTTGAACACATCACATTGCCGTAGCGTGTTCCGCATATCAGCGTCTTGTCGGGAGACACCGTCTTCGCTTTCGCCACAAACACTTTTTCCATCATCGCCTTCGAAATGCCCATGGCGTTGATGGGGTAAGCCGCTTTATCCGTTGACAGGCAAATGACTTTTTTGACACCGCAGCTGATTGATGCGTTCAGAACATTTTCCGTCCCGATGATATTGGTCTTGACCGCTTCCATCGGAAAAAATTCACAGGAAGGCACTTGTTTCAGCGCAGCTGCGTGGAATACGTAATCAACATCGTTCATGGCATATTTCACACTGGCCAGATCCCGCACATCACCGATATAAAATTTCAGTTTATCGTTGTTATAGCGTTTTCTCATGTCATCCTGCTTTTTCTCGTCTCTCGAGAAAATCCGGATTTCCTTGATATCCGTGAACAGGAAACGCTCCATTACTGCGTTTCCGAAAGAGCCTGTGCCCCCTGTGATGAGTAATGTTTTGTCTTTGAACAATCTTCCCCACTCCCATCTTTGATAAAATGTCTCATGATGATATCGTATGACTCCGTGACGTTGAATTCTTTCTCCAGGTAACGCCGTCCGTTTTCGCCAAGCTGCCTCAACTTGCCGCGGTCCCGCTTGATCTGCTCGATCGCATCCCGGAATTCCGCCAGCTCACCTGCCTCTGCGTAATAACCGCAGCGTGCGTCGAAAATGATGTCTTTCAGATCGGTATGCGGGTCGGTCACTGCCAAAACGGGCTTGGCACTGTCCATATAGTCCATCAGCCGGGACGGAATATTTGGAATGGTAAAACGCCGGTCGAGATAGATCATTCCGACATCCGCCGAATGCACGACTTTACCGTAATCTTCCTTCGGCATAAAATTTTCCAGCCGCACATTTCCAGGATTCCGCGCCCGGATATAATTTTCGATTTTCGGAAATTCCGTGCCGGAACCCACTATCAGGAAAAATACATCATCCTGGTCGCGGTAAAGGTCGATGGACCGGATGAGGTAATCGATTCCCTGGGGTTTTCCGAGGTTGCCGCCGTACAGGAACAGGAGCGCATGTTCAGGAATCCCCAGTTTCTTCCGGATATGGGTGCGGCTGATTTTCTGCTGCCGGTCAGCAGGATGGATCGAGTTTGGATTGACTTCCACTTTCTCAGCCGGGATATCCGGATTTTGCCCAAGGACAAAACGTCTGTTGCCTTCCGACATGCAGCCGATCATATCGCTGATTTCGTAGAGGCGCTTTTCCTTCCGCCGGAAATAACTGTGCAGCAGGCTGTTTTCTTTCATCATCCCGATATCCACTGCATTCTGCGGAAAAATATCTTTCAGCAATAAATAGGTCATTCCGTCTCCGTGCATATTTTTCAGGTATCTGATGACCCGTTCAAATGTAATCGGCGGTGTCGTGTAAATGATCAGATCAAATTTCCTTCCTCCGAGATAGGTCCGGATGGCATTGATGAACTGGTCTTCCAGAAGCAGGGTGCTGACGCCTTTTTCCACCAGGCCAGACTTCGTGACATTGCCGGTGCGCACTTTCAGGACCGTGATGCCTCCCGCCTGGCTCAGCTCAGTCTGGCGGTTGTGCCGCTTTTCAGTCTGGCAGACGACCGTGACTCCGTGTCCATTGTGTTTGAATTCCTGCATAAGATCATAATAGAGATCCCCATGCCCGCCATTATCGGGATATCCGAGGGTGATGAAAACAACTTCCATGCTATCGCTCCTTTACGAACATCAGATTTTAGGATTATGGCTAATGGTAAGGAGCACAGGTTAAAAAGAGGTTAAGGAAAGGTTCGTTATTCGAATTTTTAATTTACTTCCATAAATATGTCTGGCTGATACGCATATTCTGCCGGTAAGCCGGGAAAAAAACCGTGTTTTCCACCCCGGCTTCCCTGCACAGAAGATCGTAGACGCTGCGGTTCCAAATTTTTTTTCCTACATGATATTCCAGTTCTTTCACGCGTCCGTATTTCTTTTTGTAGAGATACAATTTATCTTCCGGATCATTTGTCCGCCCGCCCCCGTGGTGAATCAGCCTGATGCCATTTTCCATGCCCCAGCACAGTAATGCGTATTGCAGCATATTGGGTGCATACAGATGATGGTATTCTGACAGGCTGCCGGTTAAATGGACATGCAGCAAATCGCCGCTGACGAAATTCAGGCTCATGGCGATGAGATTTCCTTGCCAGGTCACTTCCACTACCACCAAATGCGGCCCCAGCAGCTTAAGGCATTGGTTAAAATATTCTTCATCAAAATAATAAAATTCGCTTGCCTGATTGCGACTCATCGTTCCCAGATATAATTCCCTGAACTTGTCAAGGCTTCCGGGATTTACAGTCACCTTATACCTGATTCCTAGCTGAAGGGCTTTTCGTATATATTTCCGGACTGACGGCGAGTATTCGCTCATCAGTGGATCGTCCGTGGACGTAAGGCATGTCTGAATCGTATTTCTCATAAAGACCGTATCGTAGCTCCCTTTAAAATCTGAGACGTTGCCGAGCACCGGGTGAAAACGCACGAATTCACTGACAATATTCTCCTGTCTGCAGTAATCTTCAAATGCATGGATAAAATCTTCAGCCAGTCTCTCTTTCTCTGCCTCTTCGACAGCTTCCATAATCGGGCCGCCGTAACCGTAAGGCGTGATCAAATCGTAATAAGGCTTTCCCCCTGCCAGCGCAATGGGAATTTCCCGTTTGATGAACAGATGGCTGACTGAGCCCCTTTCACTGCGGAACTCAAAGGTCTCACATTTGCCATTTTCGATTTTTTCGTAAAGAATTCCATAGCTTTTATTGAAATAAATATCACTCAAAACATTCACCTCGCCTGCTGGGATGATGGAACTTGTATACTTCCTGTTTTTGAATTTAGGCTCCATAGGTTAAAGGCAGGTAAAATAACTGGCTTAAGGAAAATAAAAACGATAAGATTGTTGTAATAAATGAATGGGGGGTCTTTGACGTGGAGTTACATAAATGGAGCGGACACAGCGATCAGGCGGTCAGCTATCTTGCAAGCCTGCCGAATGCGAGGCTGATATTCTTGATGGATGGGCAGGATGCTGTCCTTCTCTACGAAACGGAAGGGCAACCGCTTCTGCCGGATGTCGAAGATTATCAGATTCTGGATGCAAGCGGTGACATCAACAGCGGTTATTTTGCCGTCTTTAATAATATTCCGGTGAGCGACGAAGGCCGGGAACTGTTTGAAAGCCGGTTCATGAACCGTGCACGGAAAATTGAGAATGAACCGGGATTTGCGGCCATCCGCGTCCTGCGCCCGCTCCACTCGGATACGTACGTTATCCTCACCCTGTGGCAGGATGAAGAGTCATTCCGGAACTGGCAGAATTCCGAGGCGTACAGCAGCGCTCATGCTAAACGCGGCACTTCTGAAGGTATCGACAAACGCCCGAATATTTTCCCGCGTCCGTCATACGTAACAACTTATTTAAGATGAAAGATGAAAAGACCGGAAGCCTCTGCAGGCTTCCGGTCTTTGGGATTAAGGTTCTTTTTCGCTTTTCTAGGCAGTAGTGACCGTTTTCGTATTTCTGTCCCGGTACGCCGGGAAGAAATCACTTTCCGTTTCCGTACCGGCGGCTGAACACAGCAGCCAGTAAATTTCAGGATTCCACACTTTTCTACCGACTTGAAAGGGAAATTTTGTATGTTTTCCAAATTGTTTCTTGAACATGTACAGGCTGTCTTCCAGGCTGTTCGTCAGGCCGCCGCCGTCATGCAGCAAGTGAAATCCGTTTTCCTTGCCCCAGCGTACGAGCGCAAATTGCATGACATATGCAGGATAAAGATGATGATACTCTGCATTCGTCCCGGAAAGATGAGTATGAAGGAAATTCCTGTATTTAAAGGTCAATGCCATTCCAATGGTCCTGTTTTTATAACTCGCTTCGGTGATCAGCATCTGATTGCCGAACGTTTTCAGCAATCCATCGAAATATTCATCATCGAAAAAATAATAATCATCGGCGTTTTTACGCTTCATCGTCGCGTAATAGATTTCCTTGAAGGCATCCAGATTGTCCGGATTTTCGATTAGCCGGTGCTGCACGCCTTCACCGATGGCATTGCGTATATTCTTTTTGGCTGTTTTTGAAAATTCCCGGGCAACCGGATCATCAAAAGAAAGCAGATTTGTTCCTACAGTCGGGCGCATGTACCGGACATCGTATATTTCTTTGAAATCATCGGCGTTATTCAGCACCGGATGAAAACGGATGAACTCACTGACAATATGCTCTTCAGCACAATACCGGCTGAACGCCGCATGGAACTCGCGCGTCAGTTCCTGCCGATTTTCGGGCAGGCAGCCGGACAGCATTGGCCCCCCGTATCCGTAAGGCGTGACAATATCATAATAGATCTGACCATCGATCCGTTCCGGAATTTCACGTTTGATGAACATATGCCGGACAGTGCCAAGCCGGTGACTGAATTCATATACGTCACAGATTCCGTTCTCCAGTTTTTCATAGAGCCTTCCATATTGCAGTTCAAAATACAAATCGACCAATTCGGATCCCCACTTTCCTAAAATATTATTCTGAAGTCTCCTATATTCGACAGAATAAGCATTCAAGGTTAAGTGAAGGTTAAATCAGCTGTTTATTTTATTTGCGTATCGATGCACTGTTTTTCCGGACAGATTTTTTCCTGCCTTTTTTGAACAATAAAACCGGACATCCTGCTGATGGCGATGCCGGCCGCCGCACCAAAGCTGTCAATCAGCACATCCCGAAGTTCTCCGCTTCTCCCTTCGATGAACAATTGGTGGAATTCGTCAGTGATTGCGTAGGCAACCGCAATGGCGAATGCGGCCAGGAGTGCCCTCCCTGTCAGCCTGCCCCAGTTACCGAGCGCATTCACCAAAAGAACAGCCAGGATCAAATAAGCAAAGAAATGCGCATTTTTCCGTACAAATGTGTGGAATAGTTCAGTGCTGCCCGGAAGAAAATCGCCGGCAAAGTCAAGAAAGATTTTCGATACTCCGTCACTGAGGCCGCTTGAAACAGAACCAGGCTGGTGGGACAGCATAAAGATCAATGCCATCCAGAAGGCAACGGCGAGCCAGGCCATTAATTTATTTTTCATTTCTGAACATCCTCTTCTTCATCGTTTGAACAACTGCATTTCATTATATCATCAGTTGAAAGAGGGGCTGCTCCGAAAAAAGAAAAAATCCAGTGGAAGGGTTCTCCACTGGAAGTTTTTTTACAGATCCGCTGTATGGCTAGCTGTACCAAATCTTTGTCCTGCATGGGTCCCTGCTTTTTTGCGGCGGCTGTCTGAGGGTTTGGCAATGACGGGGAACTCCCAGCTTGCGACGGCTGCGTTTTCCCGTTCCTTCGCGAATTGTTTTTCCACAAGTACAGCAACATCAAAGCGCAGGCAGATTTCCGTAAACTTTTCCTTATTTGGGGATATACCCAATTGTTCTTCAACTGCAAAAAACGGCAGATTCGTTTTCTTGCATAAAGCCACCGCATTCCATGTATTGGAATCTTCAAACGCAGTGAATATTCCGTCCAGTTTTTCCTGCCGGATGATTTTCGCCAATCCCTCAATATCCCCTGTGCTCATATTAACTGATTTATCTGCATGGCATTTAGCCGGCGATCCGATGATATTGTCAGCCACTACTGTCCTCATGCCCATCCGTTTCGCCGCTACCACTGCACCGATCATATGTTTCGCACCACCGAGTATGAGAATCTTTTTTGAGTGTGTCTCCATCCTTTATTCGCCCCCCTAGAAATCACTGGCCTGTCTGTGCTGTATATTGCTGAACTATCATCATTCCCATGGAATTAGGTCTAAATAATCGGACACAATCCAATTTCAAATTAAAAATTATGAACTTGAACACCTTAATAACTATTAAATTAACAAGAATATTAATAATTGTCAATAAAAATTCTGAATTTTAAGTTTTCTTAAAATTCACCTCTTAATTTTCTGTAATTTAAGTGTTGTTTTGCCAAAGCATTTGAAACTTTCTCCCCCATCAAGCGTATACTTTAAGTAAGAGGTGATTGATCATGAGAGGCAAAAAAATCTTTCCTTATTTTATTGCTTTTGTTCTGGTGATGCTGCTGCCAGTCCATGTTTACGCAGTCGATTTCGAAATTTCCGAAGTACAGATTGAAGCGCAATTGAAAACGGACGGCTCAGCTGATGTGACGGAGCAGTTCATGTATGAATTCGAAGATGATTTTGAAGGCATCACTCGCGGTTTGATTGCCAAAAAGGGCACATCTATCCGCAATTTCTCCGCATCGGAAAACGGCAAAGAGCTGAAAATTGAAATGGAAGAGGGCCTTTACAAGATTTACCGTGAAGGCGAGGACGGCGAAACGGTTCAGATTGATTTGACGTATGAAATTGTGGACTCAGTCGAGAAATTTGAAGACGGCGCACAATTTTACTGGGCATTTTTCGATGAAAACAACGAAAGCGAATACGAAAATATGACGATTTCCATCATTCCTCCTGTCCCGGCTGCCGGTACGGAAGCGCTAGGTTATGGTGAAGCTTTCGAAACGGAGCGCATCACGAACGACGGAGCCGCTGTTTTTGAACTCGGTCATGTGCCTGACGGGAAAAATGCCGATGTCCGCGCCATCTTTGATGCGGAATTGTTCCCTAAAGTCGCCGCTTCTGCCGGCACCATTCGTGACGGCCTGGCCGAAGACCGCGAGCAGCAGGAAAACGAAGCGGCGATTTTCTCCCAGAATCAGCAGACCGCCAAGAATATAAGCATTCCGGCTATCGTGGCTGCCGGTGCACTGCTGCTTGCCAGCATGCTGCTGGCATGGTTCCGCGCGTTCCGGCGAAAACGTGAATTTCGGGAACGACCTTATGAATTCTTCGTTCCAAAAGAAACGATGAGCATACCGGCGCTGCTGTATTTCACGAATTCCATCTACCTGTCGCCGAACGCGATATCAGCCGCCATCATGGAATTGATGCGAAAAGGCAATATCCGCCAGTTGTCGGAAGATCATTTCGAGCTGATCAGCCGGAAAACTGAGCACGCGCATGAAGACGCTTTGATCGGTCTCCTGTTCGACAGTATCGGCGGCGGCCAGGAGTTCACCCTTGGCCAGGTCGAGGAGTTTACGAAAAACGAGGATAATCATTCAGCTTATAATGACGCAATTCACAAATGGAATAAAGGCATAAGCGATGAAGTGAAAGCGAAAGGCTTTTATGAGGATGTCTCAGGAATCCGCTGGATAGCCGGAGCGATGAGCATTGTATTCATTGGCCTCACTATCTACACGGGCATTTATGAGTTATTCCCCTGGATGGCTGCATCGATTGCTTTAGCCATGCTGGCGTTAGGGTTTGGCATCGGCTACTCACCGATTACACGTGAAGGCCATGAAGTACGATCCAACTGGCGCCAATTAAAAACCGCCATGGAAAAATTGCCTGCTGAACAATGGGACCGGCTCACGAAAGATGAGAAACAGCGCGCCTATGCATATCTGCTCGGCAGCGACTCAAAAACGGCTGAACAGAAAGCGGCCGTCTTCACTTCCGCTCAATCTTCTGCTGACGGCTCGAGCTTCGTCATGAACCCGCTGTTCATGACCGCCATCTTCGTATCGGCCGGCACAGCGACCACCGCCAGCGCATCATCGGGCGCTGGGGTGACTGGTTCCGGTGCCGGAGTCGGCGGCGGTGGTGGCGGATCGGGTGCATTTTAGGATTTTAGTTTAGAATGAATCGGAGGCCTCGCGGGTGCGGGGCCTTTTTTATTTTGAGTGAGTGTTGGAGATGATAAATTTACACTAAATTTTGATCACCCTGAAGCATAAAAGTATCACTGCGCAAATAAATCCCGTTCACCGCAAACAAATTCGATTCTGCGCAAACAAATCTTATCTATCGCAAATAAATCTTTATTGCATACCATAGCATGATGGATTGGGTACGTCAGATGATGGAATATTACCATATTGATTCAATATGACAGCAGAAAAATATCAAGTTGAGCATACTCGCATTTTTCCGCGCATACTGACCCCGTTTCCGCGCCAACTTCATATTCTCCGCGCATACAAAAACCGGTGCCAACAGAAATTTCTGCCGGCACCGGTTTCCATATTTTATTACCCCTGATGCTTCCCTAAAAACTCCAGCATCCGGCTGTAAACAGCAATTTCGTTCTCTTTCCGCGAAAAGCCGTGCCCTTCATCTTCCAAAACAAGATATTCGACATCGCGGCCGGCCGCTTTCAGTTTCTCAACAATCTGATCCGACTCTTCCTTCACCACGCGCGGATCTTTCGCACCCTGAATGACAAGCATCGGTTTGACCATGCCGTCGAGATACGTCGTCGGTGTATCTTTGATAAAGCGTTCCTTGTCGCGCTCCGGGTTGCCGATCCAGCGCTCCATCATAGGCTTCCAGTGTTCCGGAACCGAATTGTAGAACGTGAACAGATCCGATACGCCGAAAATGTCGACGACGGCTTTGAAATATTCGGGATGACGGCCGTGCAGCAATAACGCCATATAACCGCCGTAGCTTCCGCCGACCAGGAATAATTTCTCGCGGTCTGAGATGCCCTGCTCAAACAGCCATTCGATTCCGGCGAGGCAGTCGAGCCGAGGCCCTTCGCCCCAGTCCTGCTCGACCAGTTTGACGAATGATGCCCCGTAGCCGGTGCTGCCGCGGAAGTTTGGCGCGAATATCGAGTAGCCACGATTCAGGAAGCACTGGAACATCGAGCGGAAAATTTTGCGCTCTGCCGCCTGTGGTCCCCCGTGCGGCCAGAAAATTGTGTGGCCGTTGTCGTTTTCCGGTTTCGCTCTGAACAATAAAGCCTCGATTTCCATGCCGTCAAATGATTTATAAGTTACGACGTCCGGCTCCACCATATGGGATGATTCCAATCCCAGGACATTATTCTTCGTTAACTGCTTCCACTCGCCGCCATTTTCCAGGCTGAAAATATTCAACGGAACTGTAGCGCTGCGGCCAAGTAAATATAGCGCCCCTGACTTTGCCACCTGGATCTTATCGACAATCGCAACCGGCATCTCCAGCTTTTCCGGTTTTTCAGCCGCCATCTCGAAACGATAAAGCGAATCGGATACCCCCCGTCCTGTAGCCACGTAAAACGTGCGGCTTTCCTTATGCCATTTCAGGCTTTCCACGCTCTCCCCGTCGATTTCCAGAACGCGTGAAAACTGTTTCGAATCGATTTCGAATTTCGCCACGTAATTGTATTCACTGTCGAAATTCGTCACAAAATAAATCGTGTTGTCATCCGCAAATACCGGTGCGGTGGCGATGTGCACTTTCGATGCATCCGGCGTCAGGTTATAGGTTTCATCGCCGACTTTCACAAATGATGTTACGTAAGTGTTGGCGAAAGCGCGCGAATAAACTAAAGCTTTTTCATTGTCCGACACTGCCGCCAGCTCCGTGGCACCTTCCGATCCTTCCAGCAGAAGCTGATCGGAACCGTTTTCCAGGTTGCGCATCCGCGTATTCAGGTACATCGGGTTACCGTTTGACGTAACGTAATAGAGGCGTTTTCCGTCATCGCTCAAGTGCGAAAAGAAATATTTCTCGTCCGGTTCGCCCGTCACCAGCGGCTGCGGCAGCCCGCCTTCATACGGCAGGACGTAAATCTGATGGTTCTCATCGCCGTCTTTGTCATAACCCGCCAGCACATAGCGGTTTTCGGGATCAATTTTGATGAAATCGACTGACTCGTCCCGCTGCGCGAATAAATATGGGAACCCTTCCGCCAAATCCATTGCCCATAAATTCACATTGCCATTCAGATTCGAACTGAAAATCAGCCGCTTTTCGTCACTGCTTACCGTAAAATCCGAAATCGTGTATGTACGGAAAAACTGCTCCACTGTCGGTTTTGGAAAATCATTCATTTTATAGCCTCCATTATTCTTTATTGTGTTGCCCAAGATGACTGAATCTTATGTCTACATTTTTCATTATACCTTAATTTTCATCGTTGCCAGCACTTCTCAGAATATCTAAGGGTGACCGCGCCGATTATTTTCGTTACAATGAAAGTGCAGTCCAGTTTACAGAACAATCAAACACCCAAGGAGGCTTTCCCGATGACGAATTTACAGGAAATTGCCCAGTCAGATAATTACGGGCAATTCGAATTGAAGGAATTATACCAGGCAACTCAATTGCTTTTGCAGGAATTCCAGAAGACGAAAACGGAACCGGAAAAGCTGAACGATATAATTGGACATCTAAAGGAGCGGCTGCAGGGCCAGGCGGCTTACCCACTCGCGATTCTACTTGAATCCAGCCAGCTCGGCATCCGTCACCAATTTCAGAAAGACTGGAACAGCCCGATGAAACAGCGCCAGTTGTTCTTATTTGAAAGTCTGTATTTCCAGTACCGCGGCAAAGTTCCGCCGACTGTCTGGAATCAGATCTGCCTGAACTATGCGGAAGTGCTGATCTACGTCGGCCGTTCGATTGACGGCCTCCATGTGCTGGAGCAGATGGTCGAAGCCGAAAACGATCCATCCTATCAGCGCAAAGAAGCGGAACGCGGCTGGGGGCTGCTGTTTTATTCAACATTCCTGCCTGACAAGGAAAACAGAGCCGAGGCGCTGCATAAAGCACGCGAGCTGCTCAGCGAAGGCACCGAATCGATCAATGATGCCAACGGCCGCGCGCTGTACGCCGACCGCCTTAAACTGGCGCAGAAGATGCTGAACGAAATCGGACCGGTCGATGTCACGGCAAATTACAAACCAAACTTTTTCGAAGGCCGCGAAAAAGAGTACCGCGACTGGTGCGCCAAGCATCATCTCCTGCTGAACCATGACAATGAAGTCGACCCGGAAGGCATGATGAAACTTGATACGCTGCGCTACCGTTATAAGGGAGCCGACAAAGAACAGGGTAAATTCCTTGAAGCGTTCATGGATTCGCTCATCTCGGAATTCACGGCGCACCGCGAAAAGCTGTTCGAAGCACTTGAAATGGAGCCGGCTGATCCGATGCGAAATGAGCAATTGAAGTCGGTTTACCGCGAGTCATTTTCGCTGTTCAATAAAAGCGCCCAATTCATCAATCATTATTATCAGCTCGAAGTTAAAAACCAGCTTGCCGGCATGCAGCGCATCTGGTTTGAAGACGAGCATCCGAAAAATGAGCTCAAGCCGTTTCTGCGTGACACCAAAAACGGCGCTCTCAAGGCATTATACTGGCTGTCAAAAGAAATTTACGGATACGAGCGTTCCGAATCCCAGAACCTCGGCATGATTCGTGCTCTTCAATTGCGCGACCAGATGGAGCGCAGTTTTGTACAGGTCATCACGAAGCAGGAAGAAATTGCGGCGACCGGTGAACTCCGCAAACACCAGATGACGCAAGCCGAACTTGAGCGCATGGCATTATCTACGGTGTTCAAGGCGCGGAACGCGTTGATGTATCTTGGCTTTGCTGTAGCGTTTGAGAAAAAATAATGGAATTTGAAAAGCCGTCTCCTATAATTCAGGAGACGGCTTTTTTAGGGTGGATTAATGGTTTGAAAAAGCTTTCGCGGCACGCGAAAGCTTCCTTAAGGGATTGGAGTTTTTCGCCATGCGAAAAACATCCGCTCTTGTTCTTTTTCTTTTGCTTTTTCGCTTTTCGCCATGCGAAAAGCATCCAGTTGTTATTTCGTCTTTGGGATAGGAGGTTAAACCGGTCACCGGGTTTAAAAGCAAGAACATAATATCATCATTATTAATTGAATATTATTAACTTGAGCACAAAGTGGCTTCTCCCGCGCATAAAACCTCTTCTCCCGCGCACAA
>NZ_JRGN01000199.1 GCF_000775575.1 Planococcus sp. CAU13 | reverse complement strand
GGCGCTTCCGCTTTTCCATGTCCATATGTTGGTCAATACCTTTTTCCAAAATATTTGTTTCCACAAAGTTGTACACATTATTTCGCCTTTTAAATCAACTATCAACAGTGTTATGCACATTGTCCACAGATAATAAAAATGTTATCCACATACTATATCAGTATATGGTACACAAGATATAGGAAATCCGCATGTTATTCCATAGTTATGAACAGCTTACTAACAAAATGTGCATAAGTACAAATGTTCTCTATTGACAGAATGTAAATTTATCGTTTCGATGGAGTGATTTTATTCACAAAATTTACATAAAAAGCTCTTCAGCCAATCGAATGGCTGAAGAGCTTTCACTTTTATATATATTACTTTTATACCCAGGAATCCATTTCCATTCCCGGTCGTCCGTTCATTGCCATATTTCCCCGAATTCCTTTTTCGAACATGACCGTTCCTGCTGCCGCAATCATCGCGGCATTGTCTGTACATAAACTCAAAGGCGGGATAAAGAACGGAATCCCTTTTGCAGCAAATTCCTTTTCCAAGGATGCCCGCAAGCCTTTATTTGCAGCAACCCCTCCCGCTGCAATCACTTGCCTGACATTATACTGATCAGCGGCACGCAATGTTTTGGAAGTCACCACTTCCACGACACTGTTCTGAAAACCGGCGGCAACATCTTCAGGTGCTACAGATTCTCCCCGCTGTGCCGCATTATGCATGTAATTCAATACCGAAGATTTCAGACCGCTGAAACTGAAGTCGTATGTGCCTTCTTCCAGCCAGACGCGTGGAAAATCTACCGGGTTACTGCTTTCATGCGCCAAACGGTCGATATGTGGGCCTCCCGGATAAGGTAGATTGAGCGTACGCGCCACTTTATCATAGGCTTCACCGGCTGCGTCATCGCGTGTTTCCCCAATTACTTCAAAATGGCCATGTTCCTTCATATAAATAAGCTCCGTATGACCGCCTGAAATCACCAGGGCAAGCAATGGAAATTCCATTTCCTGCTCCAGGCGATTGGCATAGATATGGCCTGCAATATGATGGACACCGAGAATCGGCAATTGGTGGGCGAATGCAAATGCCTTCGCTGCATTTACGCCAATCAATAAAGCACCGACCAGTCCAGGGCCTTCAGTTACCGCCACTGCACTTAATTGGGCGGGAATCAAATCAGCCTTTTCCAGCGCTTCTTCTATTACAAGGGTAATCTGTTCCACATGATGCCTGGAAGCGATTTCCGGCACCACCCCGCCAAAACGCTTGTGGCTTTCTATTTGCGAAGCCACAATATTTGAAATGATTTCCGTTCCATTTTTCACTATGGAAGCTGCAGTTTCATCACAGCTTGTCTCTATTCCCAGTATATAAATATCTTCATTCATCAAAATTCACCCACATGACTATGGCATCCTCGAAATTATCCGAATAATAACTTTTGCGGATGCCTCCATTTTTAAATCCAAGTTTTTCATAAAGGTTTCGTGCAATAGTATTGCTGACTCTAGCTTCCAATGTCATCGCTTTTGCGCCATTTTCTTTAGCCACTTCGATGGCCGCAAGCATGAGCTTTTCACCCAGCTTTTTACCGCGCTGGTTCGGGAGAATGGCAATATTGGTCACATGGCATTCGTCCATCACCAGCCATAAGCCGCAATACCCGACGATTCCTTCCGTTGTTTCAGCGATCACATAATAAGCATGCTGATTCTCCAGCATTTCATAATAGAAGGCTTCCTTTGTCCAGGGCAGGGTAAACGACAATTCCTCAATGCGATAGACCGCATCCACGTCCGCCACTGTCATTTTTCGAAATGTCACTTCTTCATTCATCACCCTTCGCCGCCCTGCACCTTGATATAATTCGCTTCCGCTTCTGTAATCCGGCGGTAATCCGGCACCGCGTGGTGAACATCCTGCTCATCAGACTGCTGTGCCAGCATAATCAGATTAGATGCACGCGGCAAGCGGTGTTGAGGATCTGCGAAAAAGGCCAGATCCTCCATAACTTCACGAATCACTTCTCCATGAATTTCCACATCAATCCCCACGAATAAAACAGGCTGCCCCAATTCTTTTAATTGAGTCAAAAACTCTTTTACTTCGCTGTGCTGATCCGCAATTACCGGTTCAAGATCCTTGCCATTATAAGCGCCAATAAAAGCAGTTCCTCTTCTGGCATCCATCAACGGACAAATAATGCCGTCGAAATATTGGCCGTTTGCTGCCAATACTTTCAGGCTCGACACTGGATGCAGCGGTATTTTTAATGACCATGCCAGCGTTTTTGCAATCGTCAGGCCAATCCGGACGCCTGTATAGGAACCGGGACCTTGAGCGACTGCAATATGCGTCAATTGTGCAGGAGTGACCTTTGCTTTTCTCATCATTTCTTCAATTGCAGGCATCGCTGTCAGCGAATGATTGATTTTAAGATTTGATGTTTCTTCTATTATAATAGTGTCATCCTTTGCCAATGCAATCGACAAAGGAGAATTCGATGTATCAATACCGAGATAAATCATGACATAAGCTCCTTACAAAGAGATTCATAACGCTGTCCTATGGGATGAATACGAATCGCCCGGCTCTCTTCCGATTGTCTTTCAATCGTTATTTCGAGACGCTCCTCCGGTAAATATTCTGCTATAAACTGAGCCCATTCTACGACCGATACAGCTTCGCCAGAAAATAATTCATCGAATCCGATATCCTCATCACTGTGCTCCAAACGGTAAACATCCAAATGGTTCAGTTCCAGGTTACCGGAATATTGTTTTAAGATGGTGAAAGTAGGGCTGTTTACCATCCGCTTAATACCGAGCCCTTTCGCCAGCCCTTTTGTAAATGTCGTTTTCCCGGCACCAAGACCGCCTTCAAGCGTCAATAAATCCCCTGATTCCAGAAAGCCGGCTAATTTTGCTGCAAACGTCTCCGTTTCTTCTGGAGAATTTACTTCTATTGTATAAGTCATACCATTTCTCACCTCTATCGAGTCTTTACATAGTTTAGCGGAGATGTTCGTGTAAATCAAAATATATTATCCGAAAATAAACAGGAAGCTTTTGGACAAAAAAAATAAACACAGCGTATTGGCTGTGTTTATCTTAAGACGGTCCCGACCGGGATCGAACCGGCGATCT
>NZ_JRGN01000163.1 GCF_000775575.1 Planococcus sp. CAU13 | reverse complement strand
ATTTGCGGGCGATTAAATTAAATTGCGGGCGATTAGCAAAAAAACGGCAAATCCGATTGGCTATCGTGTTCACCTTTTCCCGGCACAAACGTTTTAAAGGTGAAAGGGGCTGACAAATTGTGGGAGGCAGAGGTATACAGCGAAAAAACAAGCAGTTCAGTTTATTGGTCAAGCGTGCGAGGCGGCAAGCCCTGCTGAAGAATATGCTGATTTCAGCGGGTACAAGTATAGTCTTTCAATGTTTGATTGGACAGAAATTATTTAGACGCAGAGAGTCGGGGAAAGGGTGGAAATGATGTTGAAATCGAAAGGTGTATTGGCAGCGGGAAGTGTGGCGGGGGCTTTTATCCTTGTTTATGGAACGGCTGTATTATTCAGATTGGTGGCAGGCGGCTATCTGTTCGAAGGGGGGCTTGCCAATCTGAATTACGCGCTGTTGGCGATATTGTGTGCGGTGCCGTTTGCACTGGTTGCTTTGTTTGGACGTAACGACAGCGTTACAAGAGGAGCCGTCGCGGGTGGCGCGCTGTTATTTTCCGTAATTTTTATTCTCGTCCACTTTGTCCTTGTCCTGTCGGCGGAAGCGATGGACGGCGCAGGCATCGTCAGAACGATGGTGGTTTTCCCGGCGAGTGCGCTGCTGCTCGCTGGAACGGTGTATTTGTCGGCTGGAAGAAAGAAGGCTGCTTAAAAAAGATCAAGGAAGGATTCGCTTTTTGAGTCCTTCTTTTTATTTCCATTGGTAATAAAAGCTGCGAAGTATGATGGTAATTACTGTTATAATAAAGAAAAGATAAAAAAACAGCTTTGTATATTTTAAAGATGGGAAAAAACACAAAGGGAGCAATGCAACTTGAATGAAGCAATTTATTTCAATGTGGGGGACATCATCGCGACAATCATTATGTTAGGCACATTTGCAGTATTTATTCTGATTTTCATCAGAACTATGAAGACTTTTAAGCGCAATGAAAAAAGAGCTAACGAGCGGCTTGAACTGGAAAAGGAAACGACTGTGCATCTGCAAAAGCGGATCGATGAGCTGGATGAGCGGGTCGTTGTGATTGAGAAGATGTTGAGGGAAGTCGAATAAAGGAGGAGGACACCGCTGATACAGGGTGTTTTTTTTTGACCATAAAAAAGGGCTATAAACATGGAAGCGTAATATAATAGGTTCAACAAAATAATCGGATAGCTGGAATGGAGCGGTCGCCAGATGAAAAAGGGAATCTTTATTGGTATTGGGATAGTGTTGCTGCTGATGGCAGGGCTGTTCAGTTGGCTTTACGAAGGAAAAAGTGATGTGCAAGTGACTTATCTGGTGCCTGACGATCAGACAGGGTGTATGTCCATTCATTTCAACCAGGCGGATAAAGAGGCGCTTGTAATCGTGAACGACGAATTGATCATTGAGTTTCCGGAAAGAGGCGGGTTGCCGACTTCTTCGTCTGCCGACATCATATTAGATCTAGGCTGGCACTCCCAAAAGGCATTTTTAATCGATGATAAAGGGGAAAGGATTGGAGAAATCGACAGCGGGAAAATCGGAGAAGGTTCCATGTCTTCCACCGGTTTTTCTTCAGAAAACGCAAGGTACAGCAAATCTTTTGATGGAAGAAGCAGTTCTTGTGATTGACGGTATCAATGATTTCCATAAGCAGTCTCTAAAGCTTGCGAATGAGGTGAAACCCATGAAAAGAAAAGACCTGAAGAAGTTCACGCAAATTTCGTTTTTCATCGCGCTTGCTGTCATGCTTCTCTTGCCTATTTCTGTCTTATTCACATTAAGAGGACTGGCGTTATTCATCTTTCTGGCTTCTATATTCGCTGTTCCTCTGAGTATCGTCTCGATGTTCAGCAAAGAACTTCTGGCGATACGATTTTTTGCGCTGGTCGTCAATTTTGCGCCGAGTCTGCTTATCGGCTATGCACTTTTCATGGAATTTATGGACGAATTTCTGCGGTCGCCTCCCTGACAGATAGAATAAATGGATTTGTTTGCGGAGAAATGGATTTGTTTGCGCAGAATCGGATTTATTT
>NZ_JRGN01000015.1 GCF_000775575.1 Planococcus sp. CAU13 | reverse complement strand
CCGCTGCTGGCGGACTGCCCAGTGGGCGGCGAATGCCGCCCGAACAATTCCTGGTTTGTGGGTTAAAAAGCCTGGGCAGAGAAGCGCCGATTTCGCTACGGGATTGGCTGACGGCGGATATAACTTTTTAACGGCGGATATAAAATTCTGAGGGCGGATATATTCGCTCAACGGCGCATATAACTCTCAGACGGCGGATATAATCCGCTGAACGCCGATAACTACAGCGAGGTGACCATTACCCTTGGAAATAGCATCGAAAACCGGCTGCTTATGGAAATATAACGGCTTTTCTTCATCCGGTAACCTGTTCTTAGAAGGACTAGCTGGAAAAGAAGAGTTTTTATCGAAAATATGCGATTTTTAGTTCGCATCCTGGAAAATTGCCGCCTCTTTGGCAAAGCCATAGTTCGAAGAACAATTGCGGCTCTATCGGATATCCAGTAAAAACCAAAAAACCGGACGATCGGAGATTTCCTCCAATCGTCCGGTTTTCTTCTATTCAGCCAAACTCTTCTCCGACTCATTCAACTCTACATCAACCGATGAAACGTAATAGCGCTTCGACTCATCAGCTTCCAGTTCGACTTTCTTTCGGTCGAAGAGAGAGACAGTAGCGATTTTCGTCAGTTCGCCGGTTTCGATGTCTTCCTCGTATACGCGGTAGCCGATGATGGCGTCGTCACGAACCGCGTGCCAGGACAGATTGAACGGCGTCACGGTGACGTTAGTCGGTGCTTCCGGCTGCTGGAGCTGGACGCTTGAATCGCTGACGAGTTCCGCTGTCACAACCAGGCGTTCTTCGTGTGAGCCGGTGTCGCGGTTAAAGGTGCCGGTGCAGGTGATGAGATTGATCATCCGTCCCTCGGAAGCGCCGAAGATATCGGCAATCGGTGCTTCGTCGGTTGGATAGCTTGTTTTATCGTTGATTTTGAAAACCATCTCGCGGCCGTCTTTGTCTGTGACGATGACCGTTTCGCCCGGTTCGACTTTCGCCAGGTGATAGAAGATTGCGGGACCGGTCAGGCTGTCGACGTGTCCGGCGAGAACGGCGTGGCCTTTGGCGCCGACTTTGAAGCCGGGTTCGAACCAGCCGACCTGATTGATGTCTTCGGGTACACCCATTTCACCGTTGTCGAGGACGCCGGTTGCTTCAATGACTGCGTCGACACCGATGGACGGGATGGCGATGCGTGCGGGAATCATACCCTGGATACTCTTTTGTCGCTGTTTCTGCAATTCCTGCAATTTCTCGCGCTGGGCGGGAAGAATCGGGAATTCGGCGATTTTGTCCAAGTCTTTGCCGGCTGCGAGTTGTTCGGCCGGCGCTTGTTTACGTGTTTCGGAAAGGGTGCGCTGGGCGACGCTGTCTTCAAATGCCGGTTCGTCCGCCAGTGGCTTTAGGATGACGAACAGCAGGCCACAAAGAAGGACTGCCGCTGCCATTATCCAGAATTGTCTCATCGCTCAAGCCCCTTTCTGTTTACGGTTTTATTGTCTTCTCTGACGCAGCGTTACAGTTCCTGCTGCAGCTAAGATCAGCGTGCTGAGTGCAATCCAGATCATCATTGTGTTTGACTGGTTCGCTGTGCCGCCAAGGCCGGTAGCCGGCATTTTTTCCGGGACAGCTGTTTCGAATTTTTCCGGGAACTGGTCGACGATTGCGCCGCTCAGGCCTTTGCCGATTGCGAAGACGATTGTGTAACCTTCACGGTACGTGTTATATGAAGTTTCAAAATCACCTGATGCATATTGCGTGAATGTGTCCACGACCGATTGTTCGTGTGCTGCCACATTGGCGATTGTTTCATCCATCGGCAGGCGCTCTTCCGTTGCCGTGCTCAGGAATGTGCCAAGTTCAGTGGCGAATGTTTCGATCAAAGCGGATTGTGACTGCATGATCGCTTCTTCATTGCCATCAGCCTGTGCAGCTGCCAGCTCACTCTGGATGGAGATGTGTTCGTTGTTCCATAATGCTGCGAATTGTGTTGCAGCATCTTCACCGTAGAAAGAAGCGATGGCTGCACTGAATTCTTGAGTGTTCTGATCCTGTGCCCAGTCAGCGAAGTCAAAGTCTTCGGCTCCGTTAAAGCCTTTTGCCATGCTCAATTGCGAAAGTGCGAAATGTTCGGCTGCAATGCGGCTGACAGTCGAACGGAAGTCGCCGGCTGCTGTATTCGGATCTGAGAACTGGTCCGGATACTGTGCTGCAATGGCGCCGCTGATGGCACCGCCTGCTCCGAAGATCTGTTTGAAGCCATCAAGATAAGCCATGTAGGAAGCTTCGTATTCACCGTCTACATAAAGGTCGAATGTGTTCTGGACGAAATCTTCATGTGCGCGGAGTGCTTCAGTTGCGCCTTCTGCCGGCAGGTTGCCTTCAGTGGCGGTTCCGAGGAAAGCGCCCATTTCATCGACGAACGACTGCACCATGTCGAGTGCTTCCTGCTGTGCTGCTTCGTCGCCAGCTTTCACGGCCATCGCGTATTCATCGGTTCCGGTGTTGTGCTTGTCGAAGATTTCCGCGAAAGCGGCTCCGCCTTCTTCACCGTAAACGGAAGCGATGACCGGTTCCATGTCCGCTGTGTTGGCATCGAGCGCCGCCATTGCCGCTTCTGCTGCCTCGTCACCGTCGTAGATTTTCATCATGGAGTCGACTGCCAGTGCGTAATGTTCCGATAACAGCCCATCCAGTGTTGCCCGTAATTCAACCCCGCTCGTTTCCACCGGAGAACCTTCCTCCGCGCTTACTGCCATTCCCATACCCGGGACCAGCAGCGCCGTGCCCAATAATGGTGCCAAAATTTTTCTGAATTTCATCGTCAACACTCCTTTTCTTTGTTTCTACACGCATAACGGAGGAGGTTCTCATTTAGATCACAATTTTTGAAAAAAGAATTTTATTGAAGGGAACGATGGCAATAAAACCGTTTATTTCTATAGAAGAAAGAGCTTCTGATTTTATTGCCAGACTGATCTATAACGGGCTTCTCCACGTTATACGGGTAAGCTTACAAAAATAAAACCGGTCAGACTTTCTCCTGAATGCCCCGGTATAGTAAGCTTGTACTATGCCACAAGAATCGAAGGAGCACAGCGATGGAGAAAAGTTCCGATACGTTGCTTTACTCGCGCATCAGGGGAAAAGATAAGGATGCGCTTGAAGATTTGTACGACCGCTATGAAAAGATCCTATTCTCGTTTCTTTATAAAATGACGCAGGACCGCGATTTGGCGGAAGAAGCCCTGCAGGAAGTGTTTATCAAAATCTGGCGGGGCGTCGGCGATTATGACGACAGCAAAGGGAAATTCAGTTCCTGGCTGTTCCGGATGGCGCAGAATTCGGCGATCGACCTGATCCGCAAACGCAAAAAGCCGACCGTGGGGCTGGAAGAGATTGCCGAGATGCCGAGCGCGGAACGAAGCGTCGAAGGGGCGGCCGAATGGCAGGAGGAGAAAGAGCACATCCAGGCCGCGGTGTCGCAATTATCAGCTGAACAGCAGGAGATGATCCAATTATTTTACTTTAAGGGACATACACATGAACGGATTGCCGAACTGTCCGGGCTGCCGCTTGGAACCGTCAAGAGCAGGATCCGGCTGGCACTCGGCAAACTAAAGAAAACACTGCACGGAATGCAGGGAAAGGGGGCTTACGATGAATAACGAGTTATGCGATCATTTGGTTGATTATTTGAATGGCACACTTTCTATGGAAGAAACCCGTCAATTTGAAGAGCATTTGAAGACGTGTGACGACTGCCGCGAAATAGTGGACGCAACCGGACAGCTCCCTTATCTGTCAGACCAGGCAGAACCGCCGGCGGGAATGAAATCACGTATACTGGCGAATGTTTTTGCGGAAGAAGATGGCTTGGAAACGGGCGATGGCTACACGCAGGCAACATCATCCTCTGCAGCGTCTTCGGCCGGAGCGGGGGCAGGCGGCAAAGCGCTGAGTTCATCACATGCCGAATCGTCAGCGAGTGGACGCAGGCTGCGGGATGAAGCAGAAGAAGACAAAGTGATCCGGATGACAGAGCCGCGCGGCAAACGCGTATGGTGGACACCGGTGATTGCGGCGGTTCTGCTCGTGTCACTGCTCGGCAATGCCTATGCATTCTGGCAGCTGCAGAACGAGCAGCCGGCACCGACTGAACCGCAGATGGCGTTCCAGTCGATTGATCTGCAGCCGAGCGAAGGCTTTGGTGGAGGAGCGACGGCCGCTGTGATCGAGCAGGATAACGGCGCTTTGAATCTCGTCGTGACGGCGGAGCAGCTTGCCGCGCTTGAAGGCGATCAGGTTTATCAGGTCTGGCTGATCGAAGGCGACAATCCGATTCCGGCTGGTGCATTCACAGCGAATGCCGACGGCGCAGGTGCCGCTTTGTTTAATATTGAAAACAACACCGAAGATTGGGACACCATCGCAATCACACTGGAACCGCAGCCGGGCAACGAATCGCCTCAGGGTGAAGTGGTGCTGAGTGCGGGGATATAGAATTTGGAAGGGACCGGCTGCGGGATGCAGCCGGTTTTTTGTTCTTAGGAAACTGAGGTTGAAGGTTGTGCGCGGGAGAGACTGGCTTATACGCGGGAGAAGCATGTTTGTGCGTGGGAAAACATCTTTTGTGCTCAACTTAATATCTTTGTGACATCAATGCTGTTTTTCTGTCCTCATAACCCCCAATCTAAAATTCAAGAGCAACAGCGGACGTTTTTCGCCGTGCGAAAA
>NZ_JRGN01000153.1 GCF_000775575.1 Planococcus sp. CAU13 | reverse complement strand
GGGCGGGAGCCCGCTGGAAAGCGAAGCTGTATTGCAGAATATCTGTTTTTATACAAAATCTCCCTTGATTATTATGTACACAAATAGAAAAAGCAGGGGATCGGCTCCCCTGCTTTAATGTCGTGGTTTAAATGGATTATGCAGTTACTGTAACTTTGGTCTTTCCAGCACCGACTGGACCCATTCCACGTGGCAATTCTGTTACTTCGCTCGTTTGTGAGCCAAGTGCCTTAGCGATGTGGTCCGCTGCGATAGTCGGATCAAGATCACCACAAGTGTATACATCTACACTTGCATAGCCGTGTTCAGGAAAGCTGTGGATAGTCAAATGCGATTCAGAGATGATCACTACGCCGCTTACGCCCTGTGGCGCAAACTTGTGAAAAGCGACCTCGCGGATTTCCGCTCCTGATTTGAGTGCTGCATCAACAAAAGTCTTTTCGATATAATCCATATCGTTTAATTTGTCAAAATCACACTGCCAAAGTTCTGCAATTACGTGACGTCCCATTGTTTCCATGGTTCGTTTCCCCCTTTGATATCATTTTGGTTTCGTGCTCAAAATATTCAAAGTTGACTACCACGGGGGAAAGTTAGTCCAAAGAGGTCCTAACCCTTTAAGCAGTCATGTGAATAAAAATCTCTTCCTCATAGAGCCGATTCCTCATTGAGCTTTGGAATCATTCGGAAGAAAATAGCCTTTTTTTTCAGCTACGATTCATAGTATATGATGTATCTGAAGGAAATGCAACAAATAAACCTGATAAAATTTTCTTTTTTGCTATAATTTTTTATTGCAAATAAAAACCACTTTTCCGTTAGTTAGGGAAAAGTGGTTTTTCATCAATTGGTGGTCATTGCTGTCATTGCTGAAGCAACACGCTTGGTAAGATCGATTACGCGGGCAGAATAGCCCCATTCGTTATCGTACCACGCGAGCACTTTCACTTTGCGCTTGCCCATCACCATTGTAGTCAGGCCATCGATGATCGCTGAATCTGTCGTTGTGTTGAAATCTTTTGAAACAAGCGGCTCCATTGTAAAACTCAGGATGCCTTTCATCGGTCCATCCGCAGCTTTTTTGAAAGCGTCGTTCACTTCTTCAACCGTAACATCCGTATTCAAATCGACGACAAGGTCGACAAGCGAGACGTTCGGCGTGGGAACGCGCAAGGCCATTCCGTGCATCTTCCCTTCCAGGTCAGGCAAAACTTTCGACAAGGCTTTCGCTGCTCCTGTTGAAGTCGGAATGATCGATTGTGCGCAGGCACGTGCCCGGCGAAGATCTTTATGCGGATTGTCCAGGTTTTTCTGGTCGTTCGTGTAAGCGTGTACAGTTGTCATCAGGCCATTGTCGATGCCGAATGCATCATTGAGGACTTTCGCGACCGGCGCGAGGCAGTTTGTCGTGCAGCTGGCATTGGAGATGACATCGTGATTCGCGATATCCAGTTTTTCTTCGTTGACGCCCATCACGATCATGATGTCTTCATTTTTCCCTGGAGCCGTCAGAATAACTTTTTTCGCGCCGGCTTCAAGGTGAAGCGCCGCCTTGTCGCGGGAATTGAATTTACCGGTAGCTTCGATGACGATGTCGACGCCCATCTCTTTCCATGGGAGGCGGAGTGGATCACGTTCACTTACCAGTGCAACCCGTTTTCCGTTTACAATTAAAGCTCCTTCTTCAGCGCTTACTTCACCGTCAAAGGTGCCATGATTTGTGTCATACTTTATCAAATGAGCCAAAGTTTCAGCAGGGTAGCTGGCATTGACTGCTGAAATTGTTACATCGTCCATCAGAATTGCCTGTCTGAACACCATGCGGCCGATCCGGCCAAAACCATTAATCGCGATAGAAAGTGTCATTTAAAAGTCCTCCATTAATTAAGTTATACTTATATTTTTATTTCGTTATATAGTATAACACATTCTGGTCATTCGAGAACCTCAAAAGAAATTAAACTCTTGACGATTGAAATTTTTTATTCCCATTGCTTGAGAATTTTCTCCAATTGGCGGGCGGTCCCTTCCACTGTGCCGTTATTGTAAATGACAGCGTCAGCCCCTTCTTCCTTGACGGACATGGGGAGCTGGGAAGCAATGCGGGCTCTTGCGTCCTTTTCGTTCAGGCCGTTTCTTTCCATCAGCCGGTTGAGCTGATTTTCTTCGGTAACGCTGACGACAAGGATTTTGTCGACGAAATGCTGCAGCTTGCTTTCAAAAAGCAGCGGGATGTCCATCACAATCGTTTTATGGCCAGCCTCCAGGTATTCATTTCTTTGGCGAAGCATTTCCGCACGGATGGCCGGGTGGATAATATCATTCAATTGCTTTCTTTTGGCGGGATCAGAAAAAATAAGCGCTCCCACTTGTTCCCTGTTCATTGAACCATCTTCCCGGATCACGTCCGGACCGAACAGCGCCTCAATTTTCTTCAGGGTATCCGAACCCGGTTCCACTACTTGCCGCGCGACAATATCCGCGTCAATGATCGGATACCCCAGTTCTTCCAGCATTTTCGAAACGGTGCTTTTCCCGCTGGCTATGCTGCCAGTCAATCCAATAATCATCGTAAGCCCTCATTTTTGGCATGACGGGCAGTAGACGGACGTGCGTCCCCCGATTTTCAGGGATTTCGTCGCCCTGCCGCAGGCCATGCATTGTTTTTTTCCATACATCGCGAAGCGGTTCTGCATGCCGCCCGACCCGCCGTTAATGTTGCGGTAATCGGAAATGGTGCTGCCACCCGCTTCGATGCTTTCCAGTAAAATTTCAACAATCGTATGAAAAAGTTCGGTTTTTCGTTTCCTGCTGATGCGCTGCGCAGCCCGGTTCGGATGGATTTTCATCCGGAACAGCGCTTCCGTTGCGTAAATATTTCCCGCTCCGGAAATCACCTGACCGTCCATGATCACTTCTTTGATGGGTTTATTCCGGTATTTCGGGCTTTCGGCCATGTCAAGAAAATGCTGCAAAGCAAGTTCTTCGAACGGTTCAGGCGCCATCAGCAGCAGCGGCGGATATTCGCCTTCTTCGTTCAGAACGCGCATTTCGCCAAAACGGCGGATATCAGAATAGGCGAGCAGATTGCCATCGCTCAGCGTCAAAACAACGTGCACATGCTTCCGGAATTTCTCTTCCGGAATGTTCAGCAGGCTGCCGACATAGAACCAGGCGCCTGACATCCCGAGATGGTTGACGAGCAGAAATTCCTCTTCTTTCCGTAAACCGAAGTAAATGTATTTGCTGCGGCGTTCAACAGAAACTATTTGGGCATCTTTCACTTTTTCAATGAAACTGTCTGCTCCGACCCGTTTCAAAATCGCTTCCCGGCCTCCCGTTTTGGAAAGCCGGATCACATCTGAAATAAAAACTTCTTCGATTCTTTTGCCGATGGCGACTGGCCGTATCTGCCGGACAAGTCCTTCCACTTCTGGAAGCTCAGGCATAGGATCAGCCTCCAATCATTTTGTTTCATACCAGGTATCACCTGAAGCTATGTCGACTTTCAGCGGGACATTCAGTTCCATCGCCGATTCCATCACCTGCGGCACCAATACCATCAATCGGTCCAATTCATCTTTTGGCGCTTCAAAAATCAGTTCATCGTGCACCTGCAGCAGCATATTCGTTTGCAGGCCTTCACGCTCAATCGCTTCGTCCATATCAATCATCGCTTTCTTGATGATATCCGCCGCGCTTCCTTGAATCGGCGTGTTCATTGCCGTGCGTTCTGCAAAACTGCGCAGATTGAAATTCGAACTTGTAATATCCGGAAGATAGCGGCGGCGGTTCATAAGCGTCGTCACGAAGCCGTCCTTTTTCGCGGATGCCACGATATTTGTCATGTATTGCTGAACGCCCGGGAAGCTCGTCAGATAGCGGTCGATAAATTCCGCCGCTTCTTTGCGCGGAATATTCAGGCTCTGAGATAATCCGTAATCGCTGATGCCGTAAACGATACCGAAATTGACGGCTTTGGCCGCCCGGCGCATGTCTCCAGTAACTTCTTCCAACGGTACATGGAAAACATCCGCCGCCGTGGCGGTGTGAATATCCTGATCATCTTTAAACGCCTGCACCAGACGTTCGTCATTCGACATATGTGCCAGAACCCGCAATTCGATCTGCGAATAATCGGCAGCCACCATGACCCAGTCCGGGTGGGACGGCACGAAAGCTTTTCTGATTTTGCGCCCTTCTTCCAGCCGCACCGGAATATTCTGCAAGTTCGGATTCGTTGAACTCAAGCGGCCTGTGGTTGTCAGCGCCTGCTGGAAACGCGTATGGATTTTGCCGTCGTCATGGATTTCCTTCAGCAATCCTTCTATATAAGTGGATAGAAGTTTGCCAAGCTGGCGGTACAGCAGAATATGCGAAATGATTTCGTGCTGCCCTTCCAGTTTCTCCAGCACATCAGCGGCAGTCGAATAACCGGTCTTCGTTTTCTTCAGTGCAGGCAATCCCAGTTTTTCAAAAAGAATGACCCCTAATTGCTTCGGAGAATTGATGTTGAATTCCTGTCCCGCGAGGCTGTATATTTCAGCTTCGATTTTTTCCAGCTTGCCGGATAATTCTTCTCCCATCACCGACAATTGTCCGCGGTCCACTTTTACGCCCAGCGATTCCATTTGGCCAAGCACAGTTGCCAGCGGAAGCTCCAGTTTATCGTAAAGGTCGAATTGCTGGTTTTCCTCCAGCTTTTTGATGATGATTTCCCGCACGTTCCAAATGGCCCGGGCTTTTCTGGCGATGTGTTCATTCAGCACTTTGTCTTCAGGCACTTTTTTCTTTGCGCCTTTGCCGTACACCTGTTCATTGGTCGAGACATCTGTGTAACCGTATTCCAGCACAATATTGGACATATCGGTATAGGTCAGGGAAGGATTGACGATGTAAGCCCCCAGCATCAGATCAAAGTCCACGCCGTCCAGTTCAATTTCACTGCGCAGGAAAGCGGCGGTGGAGGCTTTCGAATCCGACATGTATTTTTTCTTCTGCGGATCTTTCAGCCAGGATTTGAAGACATCAGATTCTTTTGCGGTTTCCATCGGAATGACATATGTGTTTTCTGCGTCAGCCAAAGCGACGCCCAGCAAATCGCATGTATGGTAATGTTCATCATACATTTCCAGATGGACGGCCATTTCATCTTTCAGGATGGATGGGTCGATATCCGTTACGACCGAAAAGGTCAATTCCTCTTTGACCGTTTCTTCCGCTGTATAATCCATTCGCTCCAATAACGATTTAAACGACAATTCATTCCAGATGCTCACCAGTTCATCCTGGTCAGGGCCCGTATAACCCAGATCTTCAATCTTCACTTCCACCGGTGCCTGCCGTTCGATGGTCGCAAGTTTTTTGCTGATATAGGCCAGATCTTCATTGGCGACCAATTTTTCTTTCATCTTGCCTTTTTGCTGGTCGATCGCCTCGTAGACACCTTCCACTGAACCATGGGCCGCCAGCAGCTTAAGCGCGGTTTTTTCGCCGACGCCGGGAACGCCCGGAATATTATCGGAAGCGTCGCCCATTAGCCCTTTCATGTCGATGATTTGCAGCGGCGTCAGCCCATATTTTTCCTTGATATGCTCAACCGTGTATTTTTCAATATCGGTGATCCCTTTTCGGGTGATGTAAACTGTAGTGGACGGGGAAGCCAATTGGGTCAAATCCTTGTCCCCGGAAATGACAATGACTTCATCCCCTTGCTGTTCCGCTTCAAGGCTCAGCGTACCGATGATGTCATCCGCCTCGTAGTTCGGCAATTCATATTGTTTGATGCGATAGGCATCGATCAGCTTGCGCAGATAAGGAAATTGTTCGGACAGTTCAGGCGGCGTTTTTTGGCGCCCTCCTTTATATTCGCCGAACATCTCATTTCGAAAAGTCGTCTTCCCCGCATCAAATGCCACCATCATATGGGTCGGCTGTTCTTCTTCGAGAATCCGCTGGAGCATCATCGTGAACCCGTAAACGGCGTTCGTATGGATGCCGCTTTCATTCGTCAGCAATGGCAGCGCGAAAAATGCGCGGTATGCCAAACTGTTGCCATCCAGTAAAAGTATTTTCTTAGCCACAATATTACCCCTTTCGATAAAAAACCGTCATTCCCTTTATTTTACCACGCGGGCAAAAAGAAGAGAAATGACGGCTGGTTTTATTCCAGTATGCCTGTTAAAACGCTGGCATAAGGTGAGTCGGATGGCAGGATGATCACTGTGTCATCGCCGATCGTTTTCGTATAGGACTGGAGCGAACGGTATAATTGGTAAAATTCGGGATCTTTCGAAAACGATTCGTTGTAGATCCGTGCAGCTTCAGATTCGCCTTCCGCCTGGATCAATGCCGCTTCCTTGCGGGCAGTGGCGATGACTTCCTGGGCTTCACGGTCCGCCTGAGCTTCAATTTCACGTTTTTTCGCATCTCCCTGCGATAAATAATCCTGTGCTGTCGAATCACGCTCGGAAATCATCCGGGTGTAGACCGATTGTTCGTTTTCTTCGGGCAGGTCTGTCCGTTTCATCCGGACATCCGTCACGCGGATGCCGTATTCGTCTTTTTCCAGCAGCTCGTTGACTTTCGCAGTGACGTTCTCGCTCAGACTGCCTCTGGAAGTATTTTCGTCATTGATGATTTCCTCATAATCCAATTGGCCAAGTTCTGTACGGATAACAGAATATACAAATTCTTCCATTCGTGATTCAGCGTTCACGATCGTTACCGCGTTCGTGATGAGGTCCCGCGGGTCCACCACATGCCAGACGGCGTAATTATCGATGATGATCCTTTTTTTATCGCGCGTGTTGATCTCCGCTTCCGATACTTCATAGATCATCTGATACTTCGGCAAAGTAGTCACACTCTGGATGAAAGGAATCTTCATATGAAGCCCCGGCTCTTCCTTGATTGACACAACTTCCCCGAATTGGCGCACGACCCGGTATTCGCTTTCTTTGACAATATAGACATTTGCCAGCAGGACAAGGAGCACAATAAAAGCGAGCATCAACCCGAAAATCAGCTTCCAGTATTTCTTGAAATTGACGGGATCTTTCGGCTGCTTTTTTGGTTTTGGAGTCTTATAGGCTTCAAATCTGTTTGGTTCACTTTGAGGCTGTTTCGGTTCCATTAATTGTCCCCTCCTGTCTCGGTGTCTGCAGGCGGAGGCAATACGGACTGGCCTTCACCCAGCGGCAGATATTTCAGCGTGCCGCCATCGTCGTTCATAATGTACAGTTTTGCATTCGGCAATACGGTTTCCAGCGTCTCCAGAATCAGCCGCTGTCTCGTTACTTCCGGATTGCCTTCGTATTCGGCAAACAATTTATCGAATACGGCCACATCTCCAAGTGCCTGCTCGACCCGGGCCACTTTTTGCCCTTCCGCTCTTGAGTTGATCGCCGCTTTTTCACCCAGCGCTTCATTGCGTTTCTGATTTTCATATTTTCTTGCTTCGTTGATTTTTGTGTTCATTGTTTCACGGGCATCCGTAACATTGGTGAAGGCAGCCCGCACTTCTTCATTCGGCAGCTCGACGTCCTGCAATTTTACCGCGAGCACTGAAATGCCAATATCGTATTTTTCAATAAGTGATGCCAGAAGGTCGCGGGTATCCGCTTCGATTTCCGCTTTGCCGGAAGTCAGCGCATCATCGATCAGCGAGCTCCCGATCACCGAACGAATCGATGCAGAAGTCGCGTCATGCAAAATTTCCTTTGGATCTTCTGCGTTGAACAAATACTTTTTGGGATCGGTGATTTTCCATTGCACGACCAAATCAGTCAGGACAATGTATTCGTCCCCTGTAATCATTTTCGTTTCTTTATCGAAAGAAACAATTTCCCCTGACTCATCCTGGTTGTAGCCGAATTGAAGGCTGTATGTTTCTTTTGACAGGGTTTCAGCCCGCTGGATCGGCCAGGGCAATTTAAAATGAAGGCCCGGTTCAACGATGGTTTCATTGGCTACACCGAAAGTGACAAGAACAGCCTGTTCGGATTCATCGACGGTATACCAGGAAGTGAAAGCCGCTACAAGCAGCAGGATTCCTGCGATGGACAGACCAATGATGGATAATACCTTTTTGACAGTCATACTTTTACCCCCTTTTATATGTATAGTCTTTATACGGAAGAGCACAGGAATAGTTTCATGAAATAAGAAAAAGGACCTCGTGGAAGGTCCTTTTTCTATGTGAGTGTTGAAAGGGGGTTCTTTTAAAAGATACCACCCATATGTGAAGCCAGTATTAAAATAATGTAAATTTTAGTTTTTTGGTAAAACAATTATTCCGCGAGCGGCAGGTAAATGGTGAAGACACTGCCTTGCCCCGGTGTGCTCTGGACTTCTATTTTGCCGTGATGTGCTTCGACCAGGTGCTTGACAATGGATAATCCAAGTCCGGTGCCCCCGGAATTGCGGCTCCGTGCCTTATCCACACGGTAAAAACGTTCGAAGACCCGATTGATTTCTGTGGGATGGATTCCGATGCCTTCATCCCGCACTTCAATAACTGCCTGATTTCTTTTTTTGTACAGGTGAACCCCTATGGTTTTTTCAGGAGCGGAATAATTGATCGCGTTGGCCAGCAGGTTCATCATAATCTGAACCAGGCGATTGGCGTCACCGGAAACTGTCAATGGCTCCAATGATGTTTTCAGTTCCATTTCTTTTTCCTCAAGCGCCGGCTGCACCATCTCAATGGCATATTCAATGACAGCTTTCATGTCAGTCGGCTGTGCATCCACTTCAAATCCGCTTTGTTCCACTCTTGACAGCTCCAGAAGTTCTTCGATCAAAGTTTCCAGTCGATTGGTTTCCGTCTGTATGATTTCAAGAAAAGACAATAGAGTCGATTCGTCTTTGTAGGCGCCGTCTATCAGGGTTTCTGAAAATCCTTTGATGGATGTCACCGGCGTTCGCAGTTCGTGGGAAACATTCGCCACAAAATCCTTACGGATTTGTTCGAGGCGTTTCAACTCTGTAATGTCATGCAAGACGATTACAATGCCAAGCCACTGGTCATGATTTCCGATTACGGGGGCTCCGTAAACTTCCAGCGACCGCGTATCGATCCCGGATTGATAATGCAATTGTTCCCTCGCAGGAGTTTCTGTCATAAAAACCTTCTCAATAAATTCGGCAAGCGTTTCAGGAATCGGCAGCACTCCATAAAATGTGCCGTTGACTTCTTCACTGCTTAATTCGAATTCATCCTGGAAATATTGATTCGATAAAGAAATTTTGCCTTGCCGGTCAATCATGATCAAACCGCTGCCCATCGTTTCAATTAGAGTTTTCAATCGTTCCTGCTCTATTTCACGGACAGCTGTGATTTCCTGCAGGGTGCGGGCGAGAACATTGATCGTTGAACTGAGCGGAGCTGAACCAATGATGGAATCCTCGTAAGCTCTTGCCCGGTAATTGCCTTTCACCAGTTCAAGAGCCGTCTCGGTTATATTATCAATCGGAGCCACATGGACTTTTATGATTTGATATCCCACCAGTGCTGAAATAAGAAAAATAACCAGAAAAACAATGGCCAGCATGAGCCAAAATTCAAACCGGTTTTCTGATTCCCGATAGAGAGGAAACAACTGAATAACGATAATAAAAAGACCGGCAAAAAGAGTTGCCAGCCAAAAAACAAAGTTGCTTATCAAGCGCCGCCGAAATGGCTTCATACTGCTTTCGGCTCCTCGAATTTATAGCCCAGCCCGCGAATGGTCTTGATAAAAACAGGCTTCCGGCTGTTGTCCTCTATCTTCTCCCTCAGATGGCTGATATGGACATCGACGATCCTGGTATCCCCTGCAAAATCATATTTCCATACTGCACTCAATAATTGATCGCGGGTCAGCACCCTGTTTTTATTCTCCATTAAATAGACAAGCAATTCGAATTCCTTTGGTGTAAATTCCACCTGTTCTTCGTTCATGAAAGCTTCGTAGCGCTCAGGAAAGACTTTTAAATCACCTATTTTGATTTCGGATGCCCCCGAATCCTGCTGCTCCACTTTCATGCCTTCCGATCTTCTCAGCACCGCTTTGATGCGGGCCACCACTTCTCGCGGACTGAAAGGCTTCGTCATGTAATCGTCAGCGCCCAGTTCGAGCCCCAGCACTTTGTCGAATTCCTCGTCTTTGGCAGTCAGCATAATGATGGGAATGCTCACCTTTTGCATGCGCAGTTCCTTACAGATCTCAACACCGTCCATTGATGGAAGCATCAGATCCAGTACGATGAGCGAAGGCTTTTCACTTAATGCGAGCTCATACCCTTCCCTGCCGTCATTCGCGATGACCGTTTCGTAACCGGCCTGCGTCAAATTATAGGACAGCAATGTAGCGATGGATTGTTCGTCTTCTATGATCAATATTTTCTTCTGCATTTAACAGCCTCCACATTCAGTTTGAAACCCCCATTTCAAACTTATCAGAAATTATCCATTGCTTCCGTAGTGAGCCTGTTCAGCACCTGCGGCGGATTTGCCGTCAACGTACCTTCCAGCACCCTGCCGCCGTTTTCATCAGTCGCTTCGACACGGATTGTCACTTCATTCGCTGCCACATTGACTTCCGTGACTTCCAAAAGAAATTCGATGGTAGCGTAATGATAAACAGGACTGCTGAATTTCAGATGCTGTTCATTGATGTAGGAACCTGGTCCCGGCAGATACTTGGATACGGCTGATGTGACAATGCCTGTCAGCATCGCTGTCGGCACCACAGGTTTTTCGAATTTTGTCTGCGAAGCGAAGTCATGTTGGATATATAAAGGATTGCCGTCATTCGTCAGGCCCAGATACAAAAGAAGATCTTTATCCTCAATGTTTTCCGTCAGCTTGAGTTTCTCCCCCACGGTCATATCCTCGATCTTGCGCCCCAGTTTACGTTTCTTTCCGAGTAACATCGGCTTCCCCCCTGTTATCTTAATACTTCAATCATATCAATTAAGCAATGAAAAGCAAAGACTGTATATATGTATGCCGGGCAGCTGGCCTGCCCGGCTCCCCTTCTTTTTCAGGTTAACACCTTCATAACCGCTTTGACGGATTCGGCGGATTGCTCGAGCATCGCCTTTTCTTCTTCATTTAAATCAATTTCAATGATCTTTTCGATGCCGGAAGCGCCAAGAATTGTCGGGACACCCAGATAGATCCCATCCATTCCGTATTCCCCTTCCAGATAGGCGATGGCCGGCAGGATGCGCCGCTGGTCTTTGATGATCGCTTCCGCCATTTCAACAAGTGACGCCGCAGGGGCGTAATAGGCGGATCCAGTTCCAAGAAGGTTGACGATTTCCGCCCCACCTTTACGTGTGCGTTCAACGATTCCCTCCAGCCTTTCTTTGGAAATCAGGGTATGCAGCGGAATGCCGCCAGCATAGGAATATCTCACAAGCGGCACCATGTCGTCCCCATGGCCGCCCAGCACAAATCCGCTGACGTCTTTCACGGAAACGTTCAATTCCTGCGCAATGAATGTGCGGAAACGGGCGGAATCCAATACACCTGACTGTCCGATAACCCGTTCTTTCGGAAATCCTGATGCTTTGTATACCGTATAAGTCATGGCATCGACCGGATTTGTCAAAACCAGAATTGCGGAATCCGGCGAATGCTTCACGATCTCTGCAGTAACAGATTTCATGATTTTCTGGTTGGTCTGCACCAGGTCATCCCTGCTCATTCCGGGCTTCCGTGCAATACCCGCTGTAATAATGACAAGGTCTGAATCTTTCGTATCCGCATAATCTGCAGTACCCGTGACAGTTGCGTCATAGCCGAGAACAGGTCCTGCCTCAGCCATATCGAGAGCTTTCCCTTTTGCCGGACCTTCCATTTGCGGAATATCGACGAGAACGACATCGCCCAATTCTTTTTTCGCCAATAAAAATGCGGCAGTCGCCCCGGTAAAGCCGGAACCTATTACAGAAATCTTTTTGCGTTTGAATGTCATGGAATCTCTCCTTTTCTACATACTCGCTCTTTTAAAAGAAAACAAAATGCATACAGATTTACAATTTCCTTAAAGGTAGGATCTGAAACAAAACGCAATTGATGATGAGAGAGTTTTTTAAAGATATGGAGCAAAACAGCGAAGACTCC
>NZ_JRGN01000351.1 GCF_000775575.1 Planococcus sp. CAU13 | reverse complement strand
CAATATCGATTATTGAAGATTATTAGTTCAACTTATATAGCTGGGAAGCGGTGCTGTTAACCGCTTCTTTTTTATGGTGTAAAAAGGGTTGAATGCCGCTGTGTAATTGTGCTCGGATCGTCAAATACTCAACCGGCACTAAGGTTCGTCTTGTGCTATACTATTCACTGAAACTGAACGAGAGGCGGCTGTTTTATGAGTTCTTTGGACAAAATGTGGGTATCGTTTGCCGGGATTGCGTTTCTGATCATATCCATGGGAATGATTTACTTAAGCAGATACAAATTGAATAATGGCTTTCTAAAATTTATTTTCGCCCTGGTTGCATATATCCTCCTGATACTTGGATTCTTCATAATGGTGTTCACTGTATTCAGCGGACCAACTGGCGGCGCATGAGGTGAAAAACATGAAAAAGGCAGTTTTTTTATTCCTGCTACTGGCCATTCCTTTATTTCTGAGTGCATGCATGTATCCGGAAAGTGAACGTGCGGAAAGTTTGATGCCCCATGAGGATCAATTGATTTCTGTGCAGGATGGAGTAAATAAATACCGTAATGCAAGCGGGGGCTTATTGCCCATCAAAACACGTGATATGGACGTGGACCAGTATATAAAATATCCAATTGATTTTTCTAAAATCGTTCCCGCCCATATTTCGAAAATTCCCCCCAATGCTTTTGAAACGGGAGGTATTTTCCAATACGTCCTGGTGGATGTAGAAGAGAATCCGTCAGTAAAATTAGTGGATCTGCGCATACCTGAAACGATCCGCACTGTAAATGTCAGAAAAAGCGCTAATGGCGGAAAAGCGCCGATTGCCGAAATCGTGGCAGATAATGTATACAGATTCAACTATAATTTAATGGGTTTTAAAGAAGAGCCCACTGTCCTGAGCCCCTACAGCGGAAGAAATCTGCCGCTGGTCGTCACAGGCAGCGGTGACGTATATGTCGATTATTCCATGGATCTTTTTACAGCGCTCCAGGAGTATGAAGGGGAGCTTGAGGAAGGGCAGGATATCCGGTTCCTTCTCTATGAAGATCACCCTGTAGTACCGGCTTATTCACTGCCGTACACAATCGACGAAAACAGGGAGCCTGTTTTCATGAATGACTAAGGAATGGTGATTTATCAAGGTTTTTGATAGAAAAGCCTTCTTTTTAGAATATTTTGTCAGTATTTGTCCTGATTCTGCCAAAACCGCGGTAATAGTGGTTGCTATGCGTTTTTCTATGTGATACTCTTTTTACAGGATTGATGGTAAACATCCCCTTTGAGAGGAGGTGAATAGCATGAACAAGACAGAATTAGTGAACTCTGTTGCTGAAGCAGCTGAGCTTTCCCGCAAAGACGCCGCTAAAGCAGTTGACGCTGCATTTGAAGCGATTCAAGGCGCATTAACTAAAGGTGATAAAGTACAGTTGATCGGTTTCGGTAACTTCGAAGTACGCGAACGCGCTGCCCGTAAAGGACGCAACCCACAAACTGGTGCTGAAATCGAAATCGCTGCAAGTAAAGTACCTGCATTTAAGCCTGGTAAGGCACTTAAAGATGCAGTGAAATAAGCTGCAGTGCTGTACATAGAATGGCTCCGCCGGAATGGAGATTCCGTTGGGGCCATTCTTTTTGATTGGGGGAAAATTCCGGACACAAAAGCTGAACCGTTCCTCCTAGGAAGACGTCCTCCAAAAAACAGCTTGCTTTCCAAAACCTGCCCTCATATGCTAAGATTCTTATGCTGAGATGGTTGAAGGCGGACGATATAGGCCATTCCATCAAATTATTGAGAGAATCCATATACGATAATGAAATAAATAAAATATAACAACAGAGATGAAGCAGAAATTACATAATTTAAAGAATGTATGGGCATTCGTCTTTTACAGGAGGAACCAATGTGACCGATACGGAATTGCAGAACGTTGATCTGGAAAAAATTGAAAAGGCTGTTTTGATGATCCTGGAAGCTGTGGGTGAAGATACTGCGCGTGAAGGCCTTCTTGACACACCCAAACGTGTGGCAAAAATGTACGCGGAAGTGTTTTCCGGCTTGAAAGAAGACCCGAAGGAATATTTCAAGACTGTTTTTTATGAGGGGCACGAAGAATTGGTTCTTGTAAAAGATATCCCGTTTTATTCTATGTGTGAACATCACCTGGTGCCGTTCTTCGGCAAGGCGCATATTGCCTACATTCCGCGTGACGGAGTCGTTACGGGCCTCAGTAAACTGGCGAGAGCCGTGGAAACTGTCGCCAAACGTCCGCAGCTGCAGGAGCGGATCACTTCAACCATTGCCGATTCGATGATGGAGACGCTGAATCCGCACGGTGTTTTTGTAATGGTGGAAGCGGAGCATCTGTGCATGACCATGCGGGGGGTCAAAAAACCCGGAGCCATGACAATCACGGCAGTGGCTCGCGGAATTCTGGAAACCGATGCTATTAAACGATCTGAAGTAATAACTTACATCAATAAAAATTGATTTTTAACATATACCAGCAAATGGAAAGCGGGTGGCGAAATGGCTCAGACTGAATATATAGTGATCCGGGCTCAGGAAGATGGAGTGAACGTCATCGGACTGACACGGGGCAATGATACAAAATTCCATCATACAGAGAAATTGGACAAAGGCGAAGTCATGATTGCCCAGTTCACAGAACATACTTCTGCGATAAAAATTCGCGGAAAAGCCGAGATCCATTCAGAGCATGGAATGGTCGAAAGTGAATCCAGGAAATAAGACCAAATGGGTGAAGCCGGTTCCGGTGCTGTGTTATACTTATGTAGAACTAATGTAGAATTGTCAAATCACGAATGGAGCACGCAGTATGAATGACTTACAAATACATTCGAAAATCACATTAATGGAAATCGATGTCCTGCAGGCTTTGCATCAGCGGACACTCGATAAATATACAGCAGGCCCGTCTATAGACCGGTCCCGTTTGTTCTTTTTGCTGTTGCCTTTTTTTGACGGCCAAAAGTGGACGGAAGAAGTTGAGGATGCTGCCAAAACAGTGGCAATCGTCTATGCTGCCCTGCACGCCCATGATCAGGTCAATGAAGAATCTCCAATCAGTAAAAGCCAGCAGTTAACGGTTTTGGCCGGTGATTTCTACAGTGGGATTTATTATCAAATGCTCAGCAATTCAAATAATATAAAATTGATTCAAATGCTGGCGAGCGGCATTATCGGCGTCAGCGAAAAGAAAGCATCTTTGTATGAAAAGAAAACGATTTCGCTTGCTGGCATCGAAAACGCCGCAGAAGTCATTGAAACTAGTTTATTGCGTATTTTCTATGATTATTATGGTTTCTCCCAATATGCTGTTATTGCAGAGCCGGCGATGGAGTATGTCTATTATTCACGACAATTGGATTATTTGCATGCCGGGCTTGAAACCAATATTCTGCGCAAGTTGAATCTCGCGCTGCCATTGCCCCTCTATTCAGAACGCTGGCTTCTCGATAAACTTGATTCACTGCATCTTAAATTGACGAAAGCATTGGATGCTTATCCGATGGATTTTCAACTGAAGAATTTCATGCTACATCAAATCACTCCGCATCAGCATTTAGCTGAACAGCTTACCCGAGAAGGATGACTAGGATGCCTAAAACGAAAGAACAGCGAGTCCATGAAGTATTTGAAAAGATTTCACAGAACTATGATCAGATGAACTCGGTCATCAGTTTTCAGCAGCACAATAAATGGCGAAAAGACACAATACATAAGATGCAGGTGGCTCCAGGCTCCTCTGCAATCGATGTGTGCTGTGGAACTGCCGATTGGACCATTGCGCTGGCTGAGGCTGCCGGCACAAACGGCAGGGTGGTAGGCCTTGATTTCAGCCAGAATATGCTGAATGTCGGGAAACAGAAAACTAGCCATCTCCCTCAGGTGGAGCTCGTGCAGGGCAATGCGATGTCACTGCCTTATCCGGATAATACATTTGATTTTGCGACCATCGGTTTCGGACTCAGGAATGTACCGGATTATGAACAGGTTCTGTCAGAAATGCACCGCGTGCTGAAACCAGGTGGAATGATTGCATGCCTGGAAACATCACAGCCTGAAAGCCTCCTGTTCAAGCCGTTTTTCCGGTTTTATTTCCGGTTTATCATGCCGGTATTCGGAAAACTTTTCGCGAAGAGCTATAAGGAATATTCCTGGCTGCAGGAATCGGCCAAAGGTTTTCCAGGGATGAAACAATTAGCGAAGCTGTTTGTTGACGTCGGTTTTGAAAAGGTTAAATACAAGCCTTATACCGGCGGGGCAGCTGCACTGCATATGGGTATTAAAAAAGTAAAGTAGCGGGAGAAGGTTTTTAAGTGGAAAAGGTGAAGTTGAAGTTGCTCTATTCCGACCTTGGACCGGAATTGGATAAGATTGAAAAAGAATTAGAAGTAGCTGTGGGTTCCAATTCCCTCCTCCTTAATGAAGCTTCCTTACATTTGTTGCAGGCCGGGGGAAAAAGAATCCGGCCTGTTTTTGTTTTGCTTGCAGGCAAATTCGGCAATTATAATGTTGATGTGATGAAACAGGTTGCGGTTCCGCTTGAATTGATCCACATGGCTTCCCTTGTCCATGACGATGTCATTGATGACTCTGAGATGAGGCGCGGGCAGGCGACGGTGAAAGCCCAGTGGAATAATAGCGTAGCAATGTATACGGGAGATTTCATTTTGGCGCGTGCACTTGAATACATTACGGTTGTTGAAGATCCAAAAATCCACCGCATTCTTGCCAAAACCATGATAGAAGTGTGCCGCGGTGAAATTATACAGATTGAAGATAAATTCAAATTGGATCAGTCACTCAGGGATTATCTTCGCCGCATCAAAAGGAAAACGGCTCTGCTGATTTCTTCCAGCTGTGAACTGGGTGCCACTGTATCCGGAACGGATGCACAAACGGCAGCCCGGCTGCGCAGATTCGGTTATTTCATCGGTATGTCCTTTCAGATCACAGACGATATTCTTGATTTCACTTCCACAGATGAAGAGCTGGGGAAACCGGCAGGCAGTGACTTCGTGCAAGGGAACATTACGCTCCCTGTCCTGTTTGCGCGCAGAAATCCTGAAATCTACAGTAAGCTGAAGAACGCCCTAGGAAAAGAAATGTCAGACAGTGAGCGTATGGAGATCGTGCGGCTGATCCGAAACAGTCCCGCATTGCAGGAAGCGAAGGCGCTCAGCGATCAGTATCTTGATAAAGCGCTGGAAGAGCTTGCTCATCTGCCGAAAGGCCCTGCCAATAAAACGATGCGAAAAATCGCCCTGTTCATCGGAAAGCGGAAATTTTAAGCTTCCAGTTGACAAACGGCTTCATAATGATAGTATTTTTTAAGGTGGGCAACTAATGCCCGAGCTTTTAACAGAGGAGTGTTCATTAATGGAAAAAACATTTTTAATGGTTAAACCTGATGGTGTGCAACGCAATGTAATCGGTGAAATCGTCGCTCGTTTCGAGAAAAAAGGCTATAATCTGGTTGGTGCTAAATTGATGCAGATTCCAACTGAATTGGCAGAAGAGCATTACGGCGAGCACAAAGAGCGTCCTTTCTTCGGTGAATTGGTTGAATTCATCACTTCAGGCCCTGTATTCGCAATGGTTTGGGAAGGCGAAAACGTTATTTTGACTGCACGTCAAATGATGGGCGCTACAAACCCTAAAGATGCAGCTCCAGGAACAATCCGCGGCGACTTCGCAGTTACTGTCGGCAAAAACATGATCCACGGTTCGGATTCTGCTGAAAGCGCAGAGCGCGAAATCGGCCTGTTCTTCAAAGAAGAAGAATTGGTATCATACGAAAAAACAATGAGCAGCTGGGTTAACTAATCCAATTGACAAATTAGAAAAAGGTATCCTTCGGGATGCCTTTTTTTTATAGTCCAATAAAATATAGGTTTCAATCATTTCGCTCTAGGTGGACGCTTTCTTATGCGCAGTCAAGTCTTT
>NZ_JRGN01000339.1 GCF_000775575.1 Planococcus sp. CAU13 | reverse complement strand
GGAAAGCGTCCGCCTAAAAGCGAAATGATTCAAGAAAACATAACTTCTTAATAGCCTTTTCTCTTAGAGTTTTAATAACATTTTCTGTATACTGACATAGAGGTGAATCTGGAATGCTTATCAGTGAAAAAGAAATAGAAATCCGCTACGCGGAAACTGATCAGATGGGTGTCGTTTATCATGCGAATTATATTATTTGGCTTGAGATCGGCCGCACAAAACTGATCGAAGACGTTGGATTTACATACGCGGAAATGGAAAGCCAGGGCTATTTGTCCCCTGTGACCGATATATCCATCCAATATAAAGCGGCTATGCGCTATGGCCAGAAAGCCACCGTCCGGACATGGGTCGAAGAACACGGCCGCCTGCGCACAACTTACGGCTACGAAATTTTGCATGAAGACGGCACACTGGCGGCAAAAGCCACTTCCGAGCATGTGGTGGTAAAGAAAGAAACTTTCCGCCCGGTTTCATTGCAGAAAATCTATCCTGAATGGCATGAGAAATACGAAGAAATAAAAAAGAGGGAAGACCATGGCGTTCGGAATTAAGCGAGAGGAACTGGATCGGTGGAAACAGGATGTGGAAGATGGGAATATCGCTTTTTTGACCCATTACTGGATTGATGAGCGGTTTCCCGGATGCAGCACTGTTACAAAAGTTGGCTGCAGCGACCTCGATAAATTAAAAGCGTGGGGCAGACAGTATGGCCTGCGTCCCGAATGGCTTGATCTGCGAGGCAAATATCCTCATTTCGATCTTTTCGGCGACCGGCAAAAGGCGATACTAAAGGCTGAAGGAAAGCTTGAACAAGTGGAAAAGCTCGAAAACTAAAAAAGCTGGAAAAGAAGATGAGACCTTCTTTTCCGGCTTTCCGTTTTTATTCATATGAATAATCAAGTTCATCCAGTTCATCATTGACGGAGACGGAGAGATCATGTCCGTCGAAATACCAGAGATCACTTTGTTCAATAAAATATTTCACCTGATCCTCTTCAACTTCAACGGCCGCTTCATGCGGCTGATCTTTCGTCACGCCAAGTGAAAACCCGGGTTGCAGACCTGAGCCTCCATAACGGACAAAGAATCGGACTGATTCACCGGCCGATACTTCCATTTCATTGTGGAACCAGTCGAATGCGTCTGTACTGATCTTAATTTCCATCGGAATTCACGTCCTTTCAATTAAGCAGCTTAGCCATTTCACCATTTTATCTTTGGTTCTGTGCCTGCGCGAATACGGGCGATGTTCGCGCGGTGGCGATAGAAGATAAACGCCGCCAGCACTAAAATCACGGCAAGGAACGGATAATCTCCTGTATTCACAGCATAAATGATGGCGTAAATAACAGCAACTGTGGCAAGCACCATCGATGACAATGAAACCATTTTGGTGATCTTCAAGGTGATCAGGAGGACCGCAACCGCTACAAGAAACAGTGGCCATTGGTACCCCAGCAGGATTCCTCCGGAAGTGGCGACAGCCTTGCCGCCTTTGAACTTAGCGAACACCGGATACATATGGCCGACGACAGCAATAAGGCCGAGAATCAGCGGGTGGATGTTCGTGTCGATAAGGAGCGGGAGCAGCGTTGCAGCCGTCCCTTTCAAGATATCGAGGATGGTGACGATCAGCCCGGCTGTTTTACCCAGTACACGGAAGGTATTGGTGGCGCCGAGATTGCCGCTGCCTTTGGTCCGGACATCGGTATTGTAGAAAATTTTTCCGATCCAGAGTGCAGACGGAATCGATCCAAGCAGGTAAGCCAGTATTACTGGTAACAATATATCCATGATAGACTCCTTCTAAACTATCTATTTACTAATCCCAGTTTAACACGCAAAAAGTTCTTAAAACAATAGTTGCAGGATTTTTATGAAACAGCGAGAATAACATGTATGATAGAATAAAAAGGACAGGTGATCCCAATGAACAACCCAACCCGTGAAGAAATAAAAAAAGTTCTGGACACTTCCAAAACCATTGCTGTTGTCGGGCTCAGCCCGAATCCGAACCGGACTTCCTATATGGTATCGGAAGCGATGCAAAAAGCAGGTTATCGCATTATCCCCGTAAATCCTGTTGCGGATGAAGTCCTGGGTGAGAAAAGTTACGCTTCACTGAAGGATATACCGGAGCCGGTCGACATTGTCAATGTTTTCAGGCGCAGCGAGTTTTTGAAAGAACTTGCTGAAGAATTCCTTGAAATTGACTGTCCGGTGTTCTGGACGCAGCTGAACGTAGTGGATGATGAAGTATTTGAACGGTTAACGGAACTTGGCCACACAGTAATTATGGACCGCTGCATTAAAGTCGAACACGCCATCCTTAAATAAGGTTACACAAGGAAAAGGGCGCCTGGCGCTCTTTTTCTGTGGTTATTGACAGATGGCGGACTTATCGATACGATTAGAAGATAGATATATGCGAACAGATGTTTGTTGGAGGGAATTTGATGACAAAAACTAAGAATACGGCATACAACGAAGAAGCAATCCAGGTACTTGAAGGATTAGATGCCGTAAGAAAGCGCCCGGGCATGTATATCGGTTCAACCGACACGCGGGGCCTTCATCACCTGGTCTATGAGATCGTCGATAATTCGGTGGATGAAGCACTGGCTGGACACGGCGATAAAATCAGCGTCACCATACATGAAGACAACAGCATCAGCGTACGCGATTACGGCCGTGGTATGCCAACCGGCATGCACCGCAGCGGGAAACCGACGCCTGAGGTTATTTTGACTGTGCTCCATGCCGGAGGGAAATTCGGCCAGGGCGGCTATAAGACAAGTGGCGGACTTCACGGTGTGGGAGCTTCTGTCGTCAATGCATTGTCCGAGTATCTGGAAGTAACGATATACAGGGACGGCAAGAAGTACCGCCAGCGCTTTGAAAATGGCGGCAAACCCGCTACCACGCTTGAAGAGGTCGGTTCCACAAAAGAAAGCGGCACAAATATTCATTTCCGTCCTGACCCTTTAATTTTTTCTGCTACGAAATACAATTATGAAACGCTGAGCGAACGCTTGCGCGAGTCGGCTTTCCTTTTAAAAGGGCTGAAAATCGAGCTTATCGATAAACGGAATGATGAAGAACAGCACGACGTGTTTTTCTATGAAACCGGTATCGAAGCGTTTGTTGAATATTTAAATGAAGAGAAAGATGTATTGCACAAAGTCGCCTATATTGAAGGCAGGCAGGAGGAACTGGAAGTCGAGTTTTCCTTCCAGTTCAACGACGGTTATTCCGAAACCATTCTGTCTTTTGTCAATAATGTCCGCACACGGGACGGGGGCACGCATGAAACCGGGGCCAAAGCCGCCATCACCCGCGTGTTCAATGATTATGCGCGAAAAATTAATCTATTGAAGGAAAAAGATAAAAACCTTGAAGGCTCCGATATCCGTGAAGGGATTGCAGCCATTGTTTCGGTGCGGATTCCGGAGGCATTGCTTCAATTCGAAGGCCAGACGAAAAGCAAACTGGGGACGAGCGAAGCGCGCAGCATCGTGGATTCGGTCGTTTCCCAAAAACTGATGTATTTCCTGGAGGAAAATGCGGATCTCAGCGCTTCACTGGTGCGAAAAGCGATCCGTGCTTCTCAGGCGCGTCTGGCTGCACGAAAGGCGCGTGAAGATGCGCGCAACGGCAAAAAACGCAAAAAATCGGATATGCTGCTGTCCGGAAAATTGACACCGGCGCAATCACGCAATGCAGCAAAAAATGAATTGTATCTGGTGGAGGGTGACTCTGCCGGCGGTTCTGCCAAACAGGGCCGCGACCGCACATTCCAGGCAATTCTGCCGCTCCGCGGGAAGGTCGTTAATACGGAAAAAGCGAAACTGGAAGAAATCATGAAAAACGAGGAAATTTCAACGATCATCCACGCAATCGGCGGTGGGGTTTCTTCAGATTTCTCCGTGGAAGACATCGCCTATAACAAAGTCATCATCATGACGGATGCCGATACGGACGGCGCGCATATCCAAGTGCTGCTGCTGACATTCTTCTATCGCTATATGAAACCATTGATCGAAGCGGGCAAAGTGTTTATTGCATTGCCGCCGCTCTATAAAGTGTCCAAAGGAATCGGCAAAAAAGAAGTGGTCGATTACGCATGGACGGAAGCTGATTTGGAAGCTTCGACCAAAAAAGTCGGTAAAGGATACATGCTGCAGCGTTATAAAGGTCTCGGTGAGATGAATGCCGACCAATTATGGGAGACGACGATGAATCCCGAAACGCGCACGCTGATCCGGGTCACGATAGAAGACGGGGCACGCGCTGAACGCCGCATCACCACATTGATGGGCGATAAAGTGGAACCGCGAAGAAAGTGGATCGAGAATAATGTTGATTTTGGTCTGGAAGACGACAGCAATATTCTTGAAAATGATCTGATCCACGCTGAGGAGGAACTGGTATGACGCAAATCGAACGTTTTCAGGATCTGCCACTCGAAGAAGTCATCGGCGATCGGTTTGGACGGTACAGTAAATACATTATTCAGGACCGGGCACTGCCGGATGCGCGGGACGGCCTGAAACCGGTACAGCGGCGCATCCTGTATGCGATGTACCATGAAGGCAATACGAACGAAAAAGCATTCCGTAAGTCGGCGAAAACGGTCGGCAACGTAATCGGGAACTACCATCCGCACGGGGACAGTTCCGTTTACGAAGCGATGGTTCGTCTCAGCCAGGACTGGAAACTGCGCCATATGCTCGTGGAAATGCACGGCAATAACGGATCGATGGACGGGGATTCGCCGGCAGCGATGCGGTATACAGAAGCCCGGCTATCAGCTATTGCAGGAGAACTTCTGCGGGATATCGACAAACGCACAGTCGATTTTATCCCGAACTTTGATGATTCAGATATGGAACCGACTGTGTTGCCTGCACGCTTCCCGAATCTGCTTGTAAACGGATCCACCGGTATTTCGGCCGGTTATGCCACTGATATTCCGCCGCACGCGCTGCATGAAGTGCTGGATGCGGTTCTGATGCGGATGGATAATCCGGATGCGACGGTGGATGAACTGATGAAAGTCATCAAAGGGCCGGACTTTCCGACTGGCGGCATTATCCAGGGCGTCGACGGCATCCGTAAAGCTTATGAAACCGGAAAAGGCAAGATCATTGTCCGTTCAAAAGCGGACATCGAACCGCTGAAAGGCGGCAAGGAACAGATCGTCATCACAGAAATTCCTTTTGAAGTCAATAAAGCGACGATGATCAAAAAAATAGATGATCAGCGCTTTGACCGCAAACTTGATGGCATTTCCGAAGTACGTGACGAATCGGACCGCAGCGGCCTGCGCATCGTCATTGAATTGAAAAAAGACGTCCAGGCAGCCGGGATCCTGAACTATCTCTACAAAAACACGGATCTGCAGGTAAGCTATAACTTCAATATGGTTGCCATCTATAAACGACGGCCGACGATGATGACCTTGCAGTCATTGCTTGATGCCTATATCGCACACCAAAAAGAAATCGTGACAAAACGTTCTGAATTCGATCTTCATAAAGCCAAAGACCGCATGCATATTGTGGAAGGTTTGATGAAGGCCCTGTCGATACTCGATAAAGTCATCAAAACGATCCGTGCTTCAAAAGACAAGCGTGACGCGAAAAATAATCTGATCGAGTCCTTCGCATTTTCAGAAGCGCAGGCTGAAGCGATTGTCTCCTTGCAGCTTTACAGACTGACGAATACGGATATCACTGAATTGCAGAAAGAAGAGGCAGCACTCAGAAAGCTGATTGAAGAACTCACCGGCATACTGACTAGTGCGACCAAATTGAAAAATGTCATCAAAAAAGAACTGGCCGGCATCCGCAAACAATTTGCGGAACCTCGCCGTTCCGTCATCGAAGAGAAAATCGAAGAGATCACAATCACCCGCGAAGTGATGATTCCGAGTGAAGAAGTGGTGGTAACGGTAACCAAAGAAGGCTACGTGAAACGGACCAGCACAAGATCGCATGCCGCTTCGAACGGCAAGGATTTTGCCATGAAAGAGTCCGATCATCTATTGTTTGAAGGAAACCTCAATACGCAGCACACCATATTGATTTTCACGACAAAAGGAAATTTTGTCTATCAGCCGATCAATGAATTGCCGGATATCAAATGGAAAGATCTCGGACAGCATTTGTCCAGTATCATCCAGTTGGAACCCGATGAATCGGTTCTCGCCGTCTATCCGTTCGAAAATTTCGATGCGGACGCCAGTTTCCTGACCGTTTCAAGACTGGGACAGGTCAAGCGCTCGGCATTAAAGGATTATCAGGTGCAGCGCTATTCACGCACAATCAAGACGATGAATCTGAAAAAAGGCGATACTATGATTTATGCGGGTCTGGTGACAAAGGAAACCGATTTATTCATCGGCACCCATCATGCTTATGCTGTCCGGTTCCCGATAGAAGAAGTGCCTGTGACCGGCCTTCGTACAGCGGGCGTCAAAGGCGTTAATCTGAAAGACAAGGATTTCGCCGTATCGGCAGTACTGATCGATTCAGAAATGAAGCAGGATCTTGTTGTTGTCACGCAGCGCGGGGCAGCCAAAAAGATGCGCGTAACTGAATTTGAAGCAGGCAGCCGGGCAAAACGCGGTGTCGTAATGCTTCGCGAGCTTAAAGCGAATCCGCATCGTGTCATTTCAGTCGAAGCGGTTACAGGAAATGAAGAAATCATTTTGGAAACTGCAAAAAATGTTCGATTGACCATTTCCACAGCTAACCTGAAACCTGTCGACCGCTACTCAAATGGTTCGTTCGTGCTGGACGAAGCATCTGACGGCAAAGTCGAAAATGTGTATCTTATTCCATTAAAAGATTGATTCAGAAGCGTCTCCTTTAAAAAGGAGGCGCTTTTTATATACGACAATGCAGTGAAAAGCCATAATATTTACTCATAAGTAAGTGCTTATGAATAAATATTATTATTATGTAAACTTAAATATTATTTATAAAAATTGCTTAAATCCTTTATCGAACGGTGGGAATTAATGTTAATATCTTTAATAAGAACAGAGAAGCAGGAGGCGGCCTGAAGTGGAAGTTTTCATTACTGTTAAAAGTATGAGTTCGTCAAAAAAGTTTTTGGCCCAGCGGTCCATCATACTGCCGGAAACGGTCAATTCGCTCAGAGGACTGATTGAGGAACTTGTTCATCAAAATATAAGAGCATTAAATGAATTGCCGGAATCACGTACCGTCATCTCTTTCCTGACAGCCAGTGAACTGGAAAGCCATCTTAAAACAGGTAAAGCAGGATTTGATCATGTCTATGGCGGTAAAAAAGCGGATGTGGAAAGAGCACTGGAGGAAGCTGAGCAAGCATTCTCCGACGGACTTTACCGGGTTTTCATCAACGATCATGAAGTGGGAAATTATGAAGAACCAATAGAATTTAAAGAACAGGATAACCTGGTTTTTCTTCGGCTGACCATGTTGGCAGGGAGAATGTGGTGAGCGGATGGAGGATGAAAAATGACTCGAAACATAGATGAACGATTCCTGCAGGACATTGAAGGAAAAGTGGATAATCTGGCGGAAATTGATAAATCACTTGGAAAAAAGCTGATGAAAGCTGCCATAGCAGAAAATTATTTTTATGATGCCCATATTCGCCGCATAAAAAGAGAATTGGAGCGAACAGCTCCTGGTTTCGAGGAAAAAATTGCCAAGCTGAAACTTTTGACCGGGCAGCTCCTGCCCCCCTATTATGCTGAAGTTCTGGCGTACATCATTGAACATTCCACCGAATATGCCACTGGCACCGGTTATTTCAGAAGGCCGTTTCGAACGTCGGATCAATCGGCACATCTGGATCCTATCCTTTGGAAATGCCTTGGACTTTATGCTTTTGCCTCATCGGGGCGGAGCCCGGTGCAGCTGCTGTCCGATGATTCGTATTATGATGAATACAGTATCGCAAGTGACGTCATCGCCTATGAAATCGATCAGCAAAACATAGAAATACTGGAAAGCATTCAACAGGCTGTTTTTGGTGACAATAATCACATCCTGCTGTCGAGAGACCTCATTAAAGGAATGGTCATGAGCCACAATAAAGAAATGTATGAGCTGCTCGGACAGATGCTGGTGGCCGCCAGATTGCAGGAGGGCTTAAGGCAGAGCATTGTGGAAACGATGGATGAAGGCTGTCTTGGCGCAACCATCCACCTGATGCAGGTCATTATTGAACATGATCTCACCCGGTTCAGTTCAGTGGCACGGGCAATGAGTGTCTGGACGGGGATAGAGCTGGATGTGGAAAACAAACGGGTTTTAAAACAGATGATCCGTTATATGCATTCTGCTCTCACTGATGATTCACTCCGGACTGAATGGCTCACCAGTGAAAACGCGGATCAATTGTATATCAGCATTTGGGCGACAGCTGTGCGGGATGAACAGGATTTGGGAAGTGCTGTTGTAGCCGTTATGGAACACGGTGCGCCTTATCAGAAAGCGGCAGCCATGCACGTGCTCCTTCAAAGTGAAAACCTGCACGTCAAATATGCCGTGGCATCTGCAAATCTGGGTGTATCTACAACTGAACTGGAAGCGATGGTCATCGCCAACTACCCGGATACCTTCAATTATGAAGCCGTTTATAAAGTGTATGCGACTGGGGGAAGTGCGCGGGAGGATGTCAATTATATACCTGAACTCGGTAACGACACGGAACGCACCCGTCAGTTTTCGCTGCTGATGGAAATGCTGCTCGCCGCACCGCAAAAAGAACAAACGCTTTCATTGAGACTGTTTAATAACGCTCAAATTCAGTATTCCAGTGATTTTGTCGCTCAGAAAATGCTGTATCTGCTGTCTTATGACCAGGATTTCGATAAGCTGAAAGCGATTCTGAAACATAAAGAGCGCCTAAGTTCAGATACAAAAGGAACGATAATGGAATATTTCATCCGCAATTTAGAAGAACCTGTCCAAAAAGACTTTATTTTTTCCAGTCTGTCGGACCGCAGCAGCCATATCCGTGAACTAGCATTAAAAAAGATCAATCATATGACGCTGGATTCCGGTGAAGTGATCCGTGTGGAAGCACTTATGAAACTGAAAACCGGAACGGTTCGACAGGCTGCAATCAAGCTGTTGCTGAAATTAGACGAACCGATGCTGAAACATTCTTTGGAACGAATGATTACAAGCAAAAATGAGCTGATGCGGCTTGGTGCACTGGAAATTCTGACCGTCCTGAAAGATAAACATCCGGAACAAAATCCAGCTTTTCACCACATGCATTTGTCTATCGATCAGCCGACGCCGAAAGAGCAGATTCTGATGGATAAGCTGTTGATCCAGGAAAAAGAGGCGGTACAGGCAGGACTGGGCTTATACGACCCGAACCGGCAGCTCGTGCTTTTACAAGACCATCCGGAAATTGAGCCGCTTTCGCTGCACTCGTTCATCACGATTCCGCAAAGCCGTTTCAACGAGATTCTTTCCGGACTGGATCGACTCGTCCATGAACACCGAAACGCGTCCTATGAACTGGAATGGTATGGTTCGGCCGAAACGTATTTGATCGGGGCGGAGATCAACCGGGACAATCAGTATGACGGCGAAAATCAGAAAAAAGGAATTCAAACGCTTCCATTGACACAGCTGTGGGTCGATTTTTTTGAAGAAATAAAAGTGACGCCTTCGGAACTGTATCAAATTGAAACAGTCTTTGCGCTGCAGCAGCCTTATCTCTATTACCTGAAGCTTTGCAAAATAGAAGCCGCAGGATCAACACCTTCCAGCAAATGGAGAAAAGAGCTGTTTGAATCGCTTTATCCGCTGACATTCGCGGCTGGGTGCTATGCCATTTTCGATGGGCTGCGATACAAACAGCAGCTGGCGGAAATCATCACCGCATTTTTTGAAGACCGGGATAAACAGGCTTTCTTTGATGTGACCAGCCGAATCTTAAACCACCTGATCAAAGCGATTCCTGAAGAGCTGCGAAAAGAACAGCGCGGATTATATGAATACCTGGCCCATCCGTGGCTCGAATGGCTGTCGGAAGATCTGTCCGGTGAAGAATCATTCAAACGGTATTTCAACTTGAAGTACCAGCTTTACACGGCGAAGAATTTCCGGAAATATAAATTTGAAACTGAAGAAATCGAGCGGGCCCATGCGCTCGGGTTGATTGACAGAAATGAGTGCTTTAAAGAACTGGTGGAACGAAGCGGAGGGGAATATCGCCATCATCTCTATAACCTGACCCATCCTGGTTCGGCAGGCAAATTCAAAGCGCTCACCCCTATAAAAGAAGAACTGGTCGTCCGTCTTTTGGAAATTGAGCTGAGAAGAGGCGAACTTCCGACACCCATTTCGAAATTGGTCGTGGAAATCGACCATTTTAATGGAATCGAATATTTTGTCTCGATTTTGAAAGCAATGGACAATGAAACATTTGCCCGTGGATATTTCTATTCATTTTTCAGTGAATATGCCAAAAAGGATGTCTTGAGCCATCTGCTCAGAAACTGTCATCCGCATCAACATGACAGTGCAGAACGTCTGGCGCATCTTCTCAAGGACTTTCCGGTTACGGATAAACGCCTGCTGGAAGCGGCCATGTACGCGCCTCAATGGACCGACATTATTTCCGGCTACCTGAGATGGGACGGCCTGAAAAAAGCGATCTGGTATTTCCATGCGCATACCGGCGAAAACCTGTCTGCTGAAAAAGAGACGATTATAGCCCATTACTCAAAAATCTCTCCGGAACAGTTTAATGACGGGGCTTTTGATATCGGCTGGTTTACTGAAGCTTATAAGGAACTGGGAGAAGAGCGTTTTAACCAGCTGTATGCCTGTGCAAAATATATTTCGACAGGCGCCTTCCACAGGAGAGCACAATTATTTGCAGATGCAGCCATGGGGAAATTGGATCCGGAAGAACTGAAAGCAAGCATACGGACAAAACGCAATAAAGAGCATTTATTGTCGTTCAGTTTGCTGCCGGTCACCGGTGACTCCGAAGAGACCATATTGGAACGCTATGATTTCATCCAGCAATTCTTGACGGAAAGCAGAAGTTTCGGGGCACAGAGGCGTGCGAGTGAAGCCAAGGTGGTGGACATCGCTTTGATGAATTTAGCGGAAGCCGGAGGCTATGGAGATGTGACGCGGATGCGCTGGTCACTGGAAGCCAGAAAAATGGACGCCCTTCAGCCGTACACCGTTCCGGCAGATATGGAAGGATACACGGTCCATATCGCCATTGATGACAACGGCAAAAGCCGGCTTCTAATCTTTCGGGACGAAAAAGAACTGGCATCACTGCCCGCCAAACTAAAAAAGAATGAATATGTAAAAACGTTGAAAGAAATCCACTCCAAATTAAAAGAGCAATACAGCCGAAACCGGATCGAACTGGAAAAGTCCCTGATTTTACAGACTCCATTCCGTGCAGCCGAACTGCATCAGATGCTGCAAAACCCGACAGTGGCACCGCTAGTGAAAAAACTGGTATTCCAAATAGGGGAGCGCTTTGGTTTTATTGGTGAAACAGGACTTATGCAAGAAGACGGTGAAGTTTACCCGCTCCAGCAGACAGAAGCCGCAACAATCGCCCATTGTGCAACTCTGCAGGAACACGGAGTATGGGCAGCTTACCAGCGTATTATCTATGATCAGAAGGTCGTCCAGCCATTCAAGCAGGTATTCCGTGAACTGTATGTTCTCAATGAAGACGAAAAACAGGATGGCTACCGGTCATTGCGCTACGCGGGCCATCAGCTTCAGCCTGCCAAAGCGATTGCGCTCTTCAGAGGGCGCTCATGGACGATTCACTATGAAACCGGTTTGCAAAAAGTTTACCACCAGGAAAATATCATCGCGACAGTGGACGCAATGGCTGACTGGTTTTCACCGGCTGATATTGAAAGTCCCGCGCTGGAACATGTGGCATTCTTTCACCGCAGAACCCATGAACCGGTGAAACTGATGGACATTCCGCCGATTATTTTCTCGGAAACCATGAGGGATGTGGATTTGGCCGTAAGCGTTGCACATGTCGGCGGCGTCGATCCGGAAGCCAGCCTGACGACGATCGAGATGCGAAAAGCGATTATCGGTGAATCGTTGAGGCTGACAAAAACGGAAAATGTCCGGCTGGATAAGAACTTTGCTGTTATCAAAGGGACTATGGGAGAGTACGGGGTCCATCTGGGCAGCGGCTCGGTGCAGAGAATGGCGATTGGTTCCATTTATATCATTCCTGTCCACAGCCAGCACAGAGGCAGACTGTTCCTGCCATTTTTGGATGAAGATCCGAAAACGGCTGAAATTCTGGCGAAAATCCTTTTACTGGCCAATGACCAAACGATAAAAGATCCGCATATTCTGGCACAGCTCAGAGCTTAACAAAGTTTCCGGCACAGAAAAAGGCAGCCCTCATCGGCTGCCTTTTTGCGTATGGAGTTTCTATCAGCGTACTTTTCCAAAATACAGCGTATCGTAATTTCCCTTTTCCTCATCGGGATTGAGAGTCTGCAGGTTCTCCGGCAGATGGATGATCTCTTCTGCTGTATTGGTCAATCGCTTGACCTGGTGTCTATTCTCTGGATCCCGCTCAGCACGTCCTACGATTCGGTCGGTGATTGCCCGTACCGACGCATTCAAATCGACGACCGAATTCATGGTACCTTTACCTGCGTCCACCAGCATGCCGATCTTTTCAGACTTAACGGCAATTTCTTCCGACAGTTCGGTTGTGGTATGCGTCAAGCTGGAAAGTTCCAGATTCAGCCCATCAAAGCGTTCCTTCATGTTGTTTGCTGAACCTTTGATCTTTTTCATCGGTTCTTTCATGCCTTTAACGAAAAGTGCTACACCAATCCCTGCGATAATCAGGCCAAGTACAAGTATTCCGATTATAATGATCCACCAAATTGTCGAATCCATTCATTATCCTCCTTTGTAAACATCCTGTATTGCTTTTCTATACCCAATATGAATGCACGATTAACATACTGGCAGCGATAAAAAAGGCTTTCGCAGTTTCGCGAAAGCCTTTTGACAGAGATTGTACCACTCAGGAAACCATTTTCAAGCCGACTGCAGAGCCCAGCACCATGGCGATGAAAAGGATTCGTTTCCAATCCTTATCTTCATTATAGAAAAGCATTCCGATAATCGCGCCGCCGGAAGCACCTATTCCTGTCCAGACAGCATAGGCAGTGCCCATCGGCAATGTTTCCATGGCAATTGATAAAAAGACAAAGCTCAGTCCGAAACCGGCAAGCAGCATAAGCAATGAATGCCATTTGCGGTCATGATGCCATTTATTGATCATCGCAACACCCGCCATTTCAAACAATCCGGCTATAACCAGGGAAATCCAGGCCATTAGGCTTCAGCTCCTTTATCCGATTTGTCATCTGTCACCAGTTTCAATCCGATGACACCTGCCAGCAATACGCCGATCAGAAAGATCTTCGACCATTGGAGCGGTTCATTGAAAATCATGATCTCTGCCAGCACTGTTCCGGCGGTACCCATCCCGACGAAAACGGCATAGACGGTACCGACCGGCAGTTTCCGTCCCGCCATAATCATCAGGTAAAAACTGACGATGATGGCAATGATCGTTCCGGTCCAGGGCCAGAAGCCGTCCGCATGCTTCAGGCCGATAACCCAGAAAACTTCAAAAAAGGCGGCAATATAGACTTTTGTCCATTCTTTATTCATTTGAAAATCCCTCCTGCTGCAAAATAAAAAAGCCTGAAAAAACTGTTGTACAGTTTCTCCCAGGCTTTTGTCCCTCCGTGTCACAGCATAGCTGTGTGTTTTCTCTCGGACCAGGCCAAGCGGAAGCTTGCGGAACCCTAGAAAACTTTAGATCGTATTATTTGATTACTGCCCAAGTATACATGAGATTCACGATGGGTTAAAGGGATACGTATTATATAGAAGAAAGGGAAGAGAATCGCTGACTATTCATGGCGGTTCAATTCATTGACATATAAAAATAGGCATGTTAAGCTTATCTCGAATTAAAGATATATGAATTAAAACAAAAGAGGTGAGCGGGATGGATTTACCGAATCGCAATCTGAAAGCTGTCGCCGTGATTATCCGGGCAGCCGATGCCATACGGGAAGTAATAAAAAACGATGCAGCCGCCAGCGGTCTCAACCCCACCGAATTTTCAGTTCTTGAATTACTGTACCACCAGGGCAGGCAACCGATACAATCGATCGGCAAAAAGGTTTTGATTGCCAGCAGCAGCATTACGTACGTCGTCGATAAACTGGAAGTGAAGAAATATGTCAGGCGGACTGAATGCGCGGAAGACCGGCGTGTGACATATGCAGAACTGACAGAAGAAGGACGGGCATTGTTGGAACGCATTTGGCCTGAGCATGAAATGATGATTGATAGACTGTTTGATGAACTGAAACCGGAAGAGAAAGAAAACATGATCAGTAATCTGAAAAAAGTCGGTTACAAGGCACTGGAAGTTTAAAATATTTTAGGCTTTTATAATCTTGTTTTGAGATACTATAATTCGAATTTAAGGAGCGGATCAGATGAATGAATTAAAAGGAATCCACCACGTAACAGCCATAACGAGCAGTGCGGAAAAAAACTATGAGTTTTTCACGTATGTACTGGGCATGCGCCTTGTGAAAAAGACCGTGAACCAGGACGACATCCAGACGTATCATCTGTTTTTTGCGGATGACAAAGGTTCAGCGGGAACGGATATGACGTTCTTTGACTTTCCGGGAATTCCGAAAGGGACACACGGCACAAACGAAATCTACAAAACAGCTTTCCGGGTGCCATCAGACGCCGCACTCGATTATTGGATCAAACGTTTCGATAAATACGAAGTGAAACATTCAGGCATCAAAGAATTATTTGGAAAGAAGACTTTGTCATTCGTCGATTTTGATGACCAGCAGTATATGCTGGTGTCGGATGAATTGGATGAAGGCGTGGAATCCGGCACACCTTGGCAGAACGGACCCGTTCCACTCGAGTTTGCCATTACCGGACTCGGGCCGATCCACATCCGCATTGCTCAATTCGATTATTTGAAGCAAGTGCTCGAAAAAGTGATGGGCATGCGCGAAATCGCCAAAGAAGGTTCCCTGCATTTATTCGAAATGGGCCAGGGCGGCAACGGGGCACAGGTCATCGTTGAGTATAACGCCATTCTTCCAGCCGGGCGGCAAGGTTTCGGCACGGTCCATCATACCGCATTCCGTGTGCATGATACGGCGGCATTGAACGAGTGGATCGACCATATGCAGGCGACTGGCATCGGCACTTCGGGTTATGTGGACCGCTTCTTCTTCGAATCGCTGTATGCACGCGTGGCTCCGGGCATCCTGTTCGAATGGGCGACGGATGGTCCAGGCTTTATGGGGGATGAGCCTTATGAAACCCTGGGTGAGAAATTAAGCCTTCCACCATTCCTTGAAGCACAGCGGAATCGCATTGAAAGTATGGTGCGCCCTATTGACACGGTCCGCAGTACCCGTGCAATCGAAAAAGAATATTTGTAAAAAGTGAGTAAACAGAAATGACTTTATTTTCAAACCTATTCAAATCAAAACAACAGGGGGAAACAGAAATGACAAAATTGAACATCGGTATTATCTTGGGATCAACACGTGAAGGGCGCTTAAGCCCGCAGGTAGGGAATTGGGTAAAAGAATTGGCTGATAAACGCGGAGACGCGAACTATACAATCATCGACATCGCAGATTATAAATTGCCATTGCTTGGTGAAAATGGCCACGATGCTTCAGGAGCGGCAGAATGGTCCAAAGCAGTAGCAGAGCAGGACGGGTTCGTATTCATCGTTCAGGAATACAATCACTCAATCACGGGTTCATTGAAGAATGCGCTGGATTACCTGCGTGAAGAGTGGAACAACAAAGCAGCCGGGATTGTCTCATATGGTTCTGTAGGCGGTGCACGTGCGGCAGAACATCTTCGCGGCATCCTTGGCGAATTATCGGTAGCGGACGTACGCGTTCACCCGGCATTGTCGCTGTTCACTGATTTCGAAAATGGAGCGGATTTCAAACCGGCTGCAGTACAGGCGGATTCCGTTAACCAGATGCTTGATCAGGTCATTCCGTGGGCAACTGCATTGAAAACAATTCGCTAATCTAAAAATCAATTATAGTAAGAAGGTGCCAATCCGGCATCTTCTTTTTTTGCGGTCCGGAAAAGTGGATGCATTTTTGTGAACGTTCGTATACTGTTAACACATGTTTACGAACGGTTAAATAGCTTGATTTAATGTGATTTGAATCTCTTTTGAAGAAAGATGCAAGCTCTTCATACTGGATATATATGTTAAAATTGAATAAAGGAAGTATGGTTGTTAAGTAACGAGCTACTTCTATAAAACTTTACTGGATTAAAGGAGAAGTCATTTTGAGAATAACTATGCAGCCATCAAATGAGCAGATTAATAACTGGATTGAACAATATGTGCCTGTACAAGACCTGTTCTTTGTTAAAGAAGAGCACCTGCCTTTATTTGAAGAAGAGATTTTGCAGGCTTTGCTTATTCCGAGAGAAGAGTTTTTCAATCATGCATCTTACAAACAAATACAGCTTGTAAACAGCTACGAGTACTGGAACTTGTCGAAAGAAGTTGAATTTGTAATTGTGGCTCATGCAAATTGGATTACAGAAATAGCTCCTGCTAAAAAAGAAAAACTTTTGCAGATTCAGGTAAAGATGAATAGAGGTTTAATTTTCCCACTGTCCTATTTTCCGGGAGGGTCGCTCCCTCTGAATGAATATGGTGTGAAAACTTCAGAGGTTGAATCTGTTGTTTTGTATGCGGATCTGTGGGAAAAACTATCGTTTTCTGCGAAGGCACATTTGCTAAAGACATATGCACAGCAATGGGATGGTTGGGTAAGCGAAGAAGCGCCAGTTCATCTCTCAAGCATGATTAAAAAATGCGCAAACACTTTTCCAATCGAAGCAGGTAGCAATTGCTTGTCCACAACACTCTTCGCCATTTCACAGCAAGAATGGATGATTCATGAGTGGGTACACCCTCAAACGTTTATGGAGAAGTTGCGCAGAACACATCACCTTATCAAAACAGAAGAGTTGATGGAAGGAGATGTGGCAGTATGGGAATCCGACGCAGGTCAAATCCAGCATGCTTCTTATCATGTAGGGAATGAGCTTTTCTTTAACAAGAATGGACAAACCTTTTTCAACCCGTGGAAAATCATTAATTTCGATGAACTTCAAGCGGAGTGGAGACAGTATTCTCTGAAGATATATCGTCAGAAATAATTAAAAAATTTTGCTATTGCGCTTATTTTGTTGACCTGAATGTAACTTAAGTGCAGTTAAGTTATATTCAAAATCAGTTAAAGTATTAAAGAATATTATGTAGACGAGAATGAAATATGAGGTGTTTGGGATGAAAAAAGATACTTTTTCTATAATTGTGATTTTGGCATTTATCGGCTTTTTAGTTGCAACGTTTTTTCTCCAATACGAATATTTTTTTCTAACTCGGATTGTTTCACTTATCTTCGCAGTCGTTTATTTAGTGATTGAATTGAAGAAAGAGTATTTCTCATCAAACAAGCCGTTATTTATTCTTTTTAGTGTCGTTAGCATGTTAGCTTTAACTGTCAGTATCTTGTTTGATGAAACTTTTGGGACTGATGAATTTAATGCTAGAATTTTTTATAGCTTGATATTTATGTTCAGTCTTCTCGTAATTAGCTATAGAGATTTATACGAGAAA